>CAMFLX010000145.1 GCA_945957555.1 uncultured Cytophagales bacterium | reverse complement strand
GAGTGCGACCAAAAAAATATTGGTTTTAAATTATGCATCATAGTAAAATGTTGCTGGAAAATAGCAAATAAAATGGACCGTACTATGTACTTTTTCATGATCGCTAAAAGATTCATTTATAAAAAAAAGATAAATAAATAGTAGATTAACAATAGAAATGGATTCTTTAGGAAGTGGTCAATTTGCCTATAAACGTTTAACAAATAGATTTATTCAACCTCTGAAATATTTGTCATGTCTCTTTGTTATCAATTCATTACTAATAAAGAAAAAACAACTTGAGGAATTCAATAGCAATACAACAGAAAAAGCAAATTATCAGCAACCAACATATCCTATCCAAATTGAAAAACCGAACCTATTTTCAATGAAAGAATGGATGTTTACCATTGTTGAAACGCTTAATTTATACCTCGACAAATATTTAGGTAGCTGCCCTCAATCTTTTGTTTTTGCTATCTTTTTTCTCATGAATTCATGTTATGCGATCAGTAGTCTGACACCATCACATCTACGTTGCGAATACCTAAATGCCCCAGAAGGTATTGATATATTACAGCCACGCTTGTCTTGGGAATTGAAAGGGAAAGGACGAGGACGAGATCAAAGACAGTCAGCTTATCAAATTATTGCTGCTTCCACAATACAGCTTCTTAATAATAACAACACAGACCTATGGGATAGTAAGAAAATCATCTCAAACAAAACTGCACACATTCGCTATGCTGGTAAAGAATTAAAAGCGACCCAACAGATTTTCTGGAAGGTTAGGGTTTGGGATCAAAATGAGACAGTATCAAATTGGAGCAAACCAGCAAAATGGAGTATGGGACTAATGCTGGACAGTGATTGGCATGCTAAATGGATCGGACTGGAAGGGCAAAAAGACACTAATTTCCTACAGGATGCAAGCTGGATTTGTTTTGCTAAAGATCATGACAATCCATCCATCACTGAAACCGAACGCTATTACCGAAGGACGATAAACGTTCCTAATGGGTGCGAAATTAAGAGAGCCACTTTTCTCTATACGGGAGACATCAGTGTTCAAGGTTGGATTAACGGTCGTGACCTTGGCACACGAAATGATCATCGTCGCATTAAAGACCAAGATATAACATTCCGACTTGAACCTGGAATAAATGTAATAGCCCTAAAAGGAACTATTCCCGGTAAAACCGTAGGATCAGGAGGTGTTGTGGGTTTATTGAAGATTGAATTTATTAAAGGAGATCCTATTATTATACCAACTGACCATACTTGGAAAGTTTCTGACCAATACCTCCAAGGATGGAACGATAAAAACATTGATGAAACACAATGGGCCTCTCCAAAAGTTCTTGGTCCAGTTGGAATGCGACCTTGGGGTAATGTAAGAATTGCAGAAGACAGAAGGCTACCTGCACGGTGGTTAAGAAGAGAATTTGAAGTACCCAAAAAGATTCAACATGCAACCGTCTATTATTCTGGTCTCGGGTGGTCAGAACTATACCTCAACGGTAAAAAAGTTGGAGACCATGTTTTATCTCCAGGATTAACAGAATACCAGAAACGTGTATTTTATGTTACATTTGACGTAACTACACAGCTGCGCGAAGGTCGTAATGCTATAGGAGTAATATTAGGCAATGGGCGTTTTTATTCTCCGCGCAGTAGTGTGTATGCCTCTATGCCAAGTTATGGATTCCCCAAATTAATGTTGCATTTGCGTATTGAATATACAGATGGTACAACTTCAGAAATCGTCAGCGACGAAAGCTGGAAGTTAACAACTGACGGCCCCATCGTTGCCAACAACGATTATGACGGAGAAGAATATGATGCGCGCAAAGAACTGATCAATTGGTCTAGTGTGGGATACAATGATGAAAAGTGGCAATATGCGAAAACAGTCTCCTCCCCTCAAGGCAAAGTGGTTGCTCAAATGATCGAGCCCATTCGCGTGACACAAACTATCAAACCAATTTCAATTACTGAACCTAAGCCAGGTGTTTTTGTTTTCGATCTCGGACAGAACATCGTAGGTTGGTGCAAGCTGAGAGTTTCAGGGAATAAAGGCACCTCCATTAGCTTATTACATGGAGAACTACTAAAATCAAATGGTATGCTTGAGCTTGCCAACATGCGTGGTGCACAAGTTACAGACATCTATATTCTTAAAGGAGAGAATGAGGAAATATGGGAACCTCGATTTACTACACATGGCTTCCGCTACATCGAAGTGAGAGGCTTTCCTGGCAAACCAGATTTGAAATCTTTGGAAGGCAGGGTAGTAAACGATGATTTGCGTCATACGGGTCAATTTACCTCCTCAAATTCATTACTCAATCAAATTCATCAAAATGCAATCTGGGGTATTAAGGGTAATTACAAAAGCATTCCAATGGATTGTCCGCAACGCGACGAACGTCAAGGTTGGTTGGGAGATCGTATAGAGGAGTCCCGTGGCGAGGCTTACCTGTTTGACAATGCCGCATTCTATTCAAAATGGCTTCAAGATATCTCTGACGGGCAACTAGAAAATGGAAACTTGCCAAGTGTGGCTCCAAGCTATTGGCCCAATCACACCGAGAACGTTGTTTGGCCAAGTGCTACTATTTTTATTCCAAACATGATCCATGAACACTACGCCGACACACAGGCCGTCTCACTCATCTACGATAAGGGAAAAAAATGGATGAATTTTATGAGCAGCTTTTTGGCAGAAGGTATCATAGCAAAAGACAGCTACGGCGATTGGTGCGTACCTCCTGAGCATCCTGCCTTGATTCATACAAATGATACGAATAGAATAACCAGCAAAGGTGTATTGGCTACTACGTTTTTCTACAAAGATGCGAAACTGATGGAAAATTTCGCCAAAATGTTAAACCGCACAAAAGATGCCGACCAATTCAAAGCTATTGCAGAAACTATAAAAGCCGCATTTAATAAAAGGTTTTTTAACAGTGAACTGGGTCAGTACGACAATGGCACCCAAACCTCTTTTATATTGCCACTGGCATTTGGTCTTGTACCCGAACAAGAGCGTGCCCGTGTATTTGCAAACCTTGTAAAAAATATTGCAAACCTTACAGATAATCATATTGGAACGGGTCTAGTAGGCGGGCAATTTTTATACAGGGTACTTTCTGATAACGGTAGCGCAGACTTGGCGTATACTATTGCGACTCAGCAGAACTATCCGAGTTATGGATACATGATTTCTAATGGAGCTACAACAATTTGGGAATTATGGAATGGCAACACCGCTGATCCATGGATGAACTCAGGCAACCACGTAATGCTACTTGGTGATTTTGTGGTCTGGCTATACGAATACCTTGGGGGCATCAAGGCAGACCCATTACATCCTGGTTTCAAGAACATCATAATGAAACCACACACTGTGAATGGTTTACAATTTGTCCGAGTAAATTATCATTCCATCCATGGTATGATCAAAAGTGAATGGCACAAGCAAGGCAATAAGTTTAATTGGCACATTACTATTCCACCTAACGCAACTGCAACCGTTTATGTCCCTACAAACAATATAAAAAAGATAGAGGAAAGAGGTAAAAATGTACTAAAATCCAAAGGGGTTAAATTTTTACGAACCGAACACAATAGTACTGTTTTTCAAATTAATAGTGGCAAATACAATTTTAAATTAAAAGAATAAAAACATTAAGATTTAAATAACATAAGAATGAAAAAAGGATTAATTCTAGCGCTATTCGTTACACTCGTTTTTTCCAGCTACTCCCAATCCATAGCGTCTGGCAAGCCACGCGTACTAGTGCTCACCGATATTGAAAACGAACCAGACGATGCCATGTCATTAGTAAGGTTTCTTACCTACTGTAACCAATGGTATGTAGAAGGACTCATTGCCACCACCTCAATACATCAAAAAGATAAAGTAGCTGCATGGCGCATCCGTGAAATACTTGATGCTTACGGCAAGGTAAGAGATAATTTAGAAAAGCATGAGCCGGGCTATCCAACAGCTGACTATCTCCAATCTATTGTAAGAGAAGGAAAACCCTCCTATGGAATGGATGCCGTAGGGAAAGGCATGGATTCTCAAGGATCAGACATGGTAATAAATATAGTGGACAAAGAAGATGCGAGACCTGTATGGATACTTGTATGGGGAGGCCCCAATTGTCTTGCCCAAGCACTATGGAAAGTTAGATCTACACGATCTCCGAAACAATTAGAAAAGTTTGTTTCAAAGATTAGGGTATATACCATATCAGATCAAGACAATAGCGGTCCATGGATTCGTAAAAATTTCCCTAAACTATTTTACATCGCAAGTCCTGGATTTCACTCAGGTGGAGGATACCATTATGCAACATGGACAGGAATAAGTGGTGATAAATTTCATGGAAGGTTTGCTGGTGCCGATTTCAGCATTGTGGACAACCCATGGCTTGACCAGAATATTCGCAGTAAAGGACCACTAGGTGCGCAACATCCACATACCAAATTTTTAATGGAAGGAGATACTCCCAGTTTCTTATATCTTGTCAACAACGGATTGGGCGACCCTGAGCATCCAGATTGGGGAACTTGGGGAGGGCGTTACGAATTTTATACCCCACCATTCAAAAAATGGCACCTAGAGCCAGAAACCCGTCCTTTTTGGGCAGATGCAGAGGATGAAGTACTCGGAATTGACAGCAACTGGCATACCAGCAACAAAGCCACTATATGGCGTTGGCGAGATGCCTTTCAGAATGATTTTGCAGCACGCATGGACTGGACTATTAAACCATTCAATGAAGCTAACCACCCACCCATCCCAAAGCTCAATCACTCAAATTTACTTACAGCAAAACCTGGAGAGCGCGTGAATTTAAGTGCTGAGGGCAGTACAGATCCAGACGGGGATTCGCTATCATACGAATGGTTTTACTACAGTGAACCAGGCACCTTTACCACCTCAAGTGCCAGAACAAGTATGCCGATTAAGATAGAAGATGCAAACAAGAGGGATGCTTGGTTTACGGTACCAACCAATAGAGTACTTAGAAATGGTACAATACATATCATACTATCGGCAAAAGACAGCGGTAGTCCATGCCTTACACGATACAAACGTGTGATTATTAATGTTGTTCCATAAGCTTTTGGTATTCGTGATGAGATCATTTTTTATTTACTTACTCGGTATATGCACAAGTCTGCTTATTGCTCAGCAACAAGTACCTGTAAAACCAAGAATACTTGTTAGTACGGACATAGGAGGAACTGATCCTGACGATAATCAATCAATGACACACTTACTCATGTATAGTGACAAGTTTGACATTGAAGGACTCATATCTTCACCATCTTATGGTAATGGTAACAAAAGAGAGATTTTGCGTATGATCAACCTCTACAGTAAAGATCTCACCAAGTTAAAAAAACATCAAAAAAACTTCCCCTCACCGCAACATCTACGTCGCATATCCAAGCAAGGGGTACATGGGGGCGCTCCTTATGTAGGCTATAGCACACCTACCCAAGGCTCAAAGTGGATGATTAAATGTGCAAAAAAAAGAACAGATAAGCCCTTATGGATTTTGGTCTGGGGCGGACTAGAAGATCTTGCGCAGGCATTACACGACGCCCCAGAGATTCAAGATAAAATACGAGTATATTGGATTGGAGGCCCAAACAAGAAATGGAGTTTAAACAGTTATGCTTACATTGTGGAAAATTTTCCCAAACTATGGTTTATTGAAGTCAACTCATCATACTACGGGTTTTTCTCAAACAACCAGTCCATAGATAGTATCAGTGTGTCAGATTATTACAATAGATACATTAAAGCTGCTGGTTATCTTGGCAAAGATTTTAAAAAATATTATGGTGGAGAGATAAAAATGGGTGATACGCCATCACTTCTTTATATGATGGATGGCGACCCCAACAACCCAATGCGAGAAAGCTGGGGAGGAAGCTTTGACAAATTAAATCACAGTCCAAGAATTGTATACAATAGACCTACCAGCATCTTCGATAGCGTAGCATTCTGCTCAATAATCGAATTCCACTTTAAAGGACCCGCTATAAACATCCCTAAAGATTCCGCATGTTTCTGGATGGAAACACCATTTAAAAATACTACCCAAAAATGGCCCGGTTACTATCTAGGCAATGGAGACTTTGCCATTCGCTTTGCGCCTAAACAGGCAGGAGTATTGGAATATAGCTTTACGACCAATGTTCAAAATCTCTCTCTAAAAAAAGGTGAAATAGTGGTCGAAAATCAATGGCCAGGCAAGAACCATGCAACAGACTATAAACTAGAAGGTAATTGGTATACCGACAAACGTGACACCACGCTATTTGAGGGAAAAATCCAAGGAGGCAAAACTGTTTCTAGATGGCGAACGGAAGCACTACTCGATTGGGCAGAACGATGGAATTGGTTGCAATAAAAAACACCCAAGATCAAAACATGACGATACAAGTAACTCTGGCGATTAATCAATAGCAGTTAATATTTCTTTTATTGCGGAACTTAAAATCTTAGTATTTACACCAAGTCCCCTTTTTGATTGATATTTCCAAATTCGGTAAGTCAAGGCTTCAAAACCATTTTGCAGAAATCGTAAATATCCACGAGTCATCAATATATCCACACCCAATTACCTACCAAAACATAGTATACACTGTTTTGGTCAATCTGGCCTACATAAATATGTCATCGCTTATGATAAACAACAAAGTATAAAACATTAATACATTTATATTTTCTATAATTTTACTAATATTTATTATTTTTTACATATTTTTTCGTTTATTTGTATAATTATTTACGAATAATATGGAATTACAAAAAACACAATTCCACACATGATTACATTTGAATATAAAATTAATTAACTGAATGATGTTTTAACACAAATGATGGAAATGCATGAAATTATTTTTATAGCTAGAGGCACACAATGCCCGCTTATTGAAAACATGGTTGGCTCCAACTTCTCCAGCTCTGACACATCTTAAGAACAAATAATTAAAAATTAAAAGAGTTAGATTATAAGTAATGAAAAACAATCGATTATTTTAAACCAAATAAATACTTTTAACAAAAATGAATAGATTAATACTGATGTGTGGCTTGATGTTTTTGTCAATAGCCACATGGGCACAAACACGAGCCGTAACAGGCACAATTAAAGGGAATCAGGTTGATTCAATATTGATTGGTGCCACAATTGCAGAAAAAGGAAAACCCAATGTGGTAGAATCTGATGAGTCGGGAAACTTCTCAATCACGGTATCAGACACAGGCAAAGTAGTGCTCATCGTTAATTACGCTTCTGGCGGATACAAAACCAAAGAGATTGAAGTGGGCAGTCAGTCTAATGTCACCGTTCAAATGGAGGACGATGTGCAACAGATGGAGGAAGTGGTAATTGTTGGTTATGGAACTGTGAAGAAAAGTTCTCTAACGGGTTCGGTAATTTCGTTAAAAACCGATGATGTGAAACAGGTACCAACGGGTAACGTTATGGACGGTATTCAAGGTAAGGCTGCCGGTGTGGACATCGCCACAACATCAGGAGAAACAGGCAAATCCCCAAATGTAACGATCCGTGGCAATAGGTCAATTTCTGCAGGCAACGAACCTCTGTATATAGTTGATGGTGTTCAATATGGTTCAATCCAAGATATCAACCAAGAGGACATCCAGAGCATGGAAGTCCTAAAGGATGCATCCTCTACCGCTATATATGGATCAAGGGGGGCAAACGGTGTTGTCATCATCACAACCAAAAAGGGCTCATCAGGGCAAGTAAAAGTGTCTCTGAACACCTATACAGGTGTTTCAAATGCAGCTGCATTCCCAAGGGCAATGAACGGCAAAGAATATTTGGAATTCAGAAGAGAGCGATACGCTGCACTAAACAATGTCAACTCTTCGGATGTAACAGATGTACAAGCCATAGGCAACCAGTATAATGACTTGTACAAATCAGGCAATGACTACAATTACCTCGATAAAATTTTGAAGCAAGGAATACAAAAAGACATTCAGTTTAACATGTCTGGCGGTTCCGACAAAGTTAAGTCATACTTTTCTTTTGATTATTTTAATCAACAAGGATTGCTCAAAAACGATAATTTAAACCGATACACTGGTCGTCTAAATTTAGATTACCAAATCAATAAAATCATAAAAATAGGCACCCAGACACAAGCCACTTATTACGATCAAAATAAGCGTGTCAACCCCATTTCATCCGCAGTAAATATTGTTCCATACTTCGCACCTTATGAAAAGAGCAAAAGTGGAGGCGATAGTCTGGCCCAACTTCCAGGTTCTTCCAATGGGGGTAAATTTGCGAATCCTCTCCTTGATGAGCAAGGAAACGGTGTAGACAGGATAAAGACACTCAGGTTCTTTCCAACTGTCTTTGTTGACCTGACCCCAATCAAAGGCTTAAATCTACGTACAAACTTGGCCTTGACCTTGGAAAACTCAAATGAAGGCACTTATTACAATTCTGATTCCTATACGATTAGAGACGGAAAAACGGTCCCAAATGCGACCCTTGAAAACACAAACAAGAAACAAGTCAACTGGCAAGGAATAATCTCCTATAATAAAGACCTGATCAAAGGACTGTCTTTGAACGCAGTGCTACTGTCGGAAATATTGACAAACACCAGGGAATATTCCCAAATTGCAGGTTTTGGAACATTTGCAAAAGAACAATTATACTACAATCTAGGAGGAAGCAATTCAACAATAGTTCAAAGTCTATATTCTCAAAAGTCATTGGTCTCATTCGCAGGCAGGGTTAACCTTTCTTACAAGGATAAGTATCTCCTTACGGCAACAGCCAGAGAGGATGGCGCATCCGTACTGGCTGATGGAAACAAATGGGACATTTTCCCATCCATTGCTGGTGCTTGGAATATTGCCAATGAAAAGTTCATGGAATCTCAAAAAATATTCAACACTGTCAAGCTAAGGGTCAGCTGGGGAGTTTCTGGCAATGCTAACTTACCCGCCTACAAAACACAAAGTCTATTGACAAAAGTTCAAGGAACAGTTGGGCAAGATGGAAGTGTAATTTACATGTTAAGCCCAACCATAGGGAACAAAAACACGATGTGGGAAAAAACAAGAACTGTTGATTATGGTCTAGACCTAGGTATCATGAAAGACAGGATTACCCTGAGTATGGACTATTACAGAGCAATCACCTCAGATCTTCTTTTATTACAAACCCTGCCAGCAACTACTGGGGTTACCAATACATTGAGCAATATTGGTTCAACCTCTAATAATGGTTTCGAACTGAGCCTGAGTTCTGTAAATATCCATAAAAAGGATTTCAAATGGACAACTACGGCTTCTTTCATGACCAACAAAGAAAAGATCACTGCGTTGACAGGAAGTGATAAGATGACTGTTATACCTTTTGATGCTGATGGAAATAATCAAGCGTCTAAAACCGTGGTGGTTGGCCATCCTGTAAATTCATTTTACGATTTTGAAAAAATTGGGATTTGGCAAACCGAAGATTCCGCCGAAGCCAAAAAATACGGTAAGGTTCCAGGACAAGTACGCATAAAAGATCAAAACAATGACGGAAAGATTGACGCAAGCGACCAACTGGTCATAGGATCTAGAGTTCCAAAATTCAGTATAGGCTTTAATACCGAATTCAAATACAAGAATTTTGACCTTTCATTATATTTCTTTGCAAGGGTTGGCCAGACATTCCTATACGGTTATACCTACAACCCAAACAGCACCGATGCCAACAACTTGGCAACAAGGGAGTATTGGACGCCAACAAACCACAGCAATGATCTACCAAGACCAGGATTGCCAGCAACTGCTACCAATGACCTAACGCCTTCCAATTACATGGATGGATCCTTTTTGAAACTGAGGAGCATGACTTTAGGCTATAATTTGCCTAAAAAGTTTTTAGCAAGGATTAAAGTCTCAAAGGTTAGACTATATGCGACTGGCAAAAACTTATTGATCTTTAATAAAATCAAAAATTATGACACTGAAATGGAAGGGAGCTTGGCATTCCCTACTACTCGTCTTTATGTATTTGGTATGAACATTGATTTTTAAAATAAATGAAAATGAAGAAATATATTGTTATAAACAGTTTAATTGGAATCCTTCTGTTAGTTTCTTGTAAAAAGCTACTAAAGGAAACAAATCCTTCAGGCTTAACAGCGGAGGCATATTATACTACTGCAATTGGGTTCGAAACCCTTGTCGCTGGTGCATATCAACCAGCCAAATGGTGGTACGGACAAGAGGAAGGCCTTGCCTTTACAGAGGCAGGAACAGATCTATGGACTGTAGGCCAACTTGCCACTACTGCAACGAGTGGTACCGCAGGTGAATGCGCTCAGTTACAATTTGTGGCACCCATTTCAACTTTGAATGCCAGTATCCTAAGAGAGTGGACTCAACTTTATAGAGGGATTAATCTCTGCAATTTAGGAATTGAAATTGGTTCATCAAAAGGATTTAGCCCGCCAAGAGTGGCCGAATTGAAATTCTTGAGGGCATTTTATTATTGGCATGTGGCAGAATCATGGGGGGATACACACTTTTCAACAGCTTCTACCAATGAACCCATAACCAAAGACTACAAAACAAAGGTCGAGGTCATTTATGAACAGATTTTCAAGGATTTGGATGAGGCCATTGAGAATTTACCAGCAGCAGCACCCTACAAAGAAGGTAGACCTTCAAAATTCACTGCTAAGGCATTCAAAGCCCGGATGTGCCTGACTAGAGGTAAGTGGCAAGAAGCTAAAAACTTGGCTGATGATGTGATCGCAAATGGGGGCTACTCCTTGACCTCAAAATATTTAGATCTGTGGAAAATGGAAAAACAGGGTAGTCAGACCGAAGTCTTATTTGCCGTCAATTTTTCTTCCAATGCGAGCTTCAGTACAGGATACAATAAAGACAACAATCCGTTTGGATATTCCTATGACAACGGTATAGGAACAAGGGGCGACAATGGAGGCCACTTGATGTTTTGTCCAAATTATCAAGGTTACGATACGATTCCAACACAAGTTAGCCAAACCGCTTCTTTTATTTCAACTGTCATGCAAAGGGATGTGCGAAATGGAAGGGGCTTTAACAGGCATTTCCCTACTAAGTTTTTGATGGATGTTTACAATGAAAAGATAGACCAAAGGTATTACGGCTCTTTTCAGACTGTGTACAAACTAAACAACCCCAAAAGCAATGTGGCCAACTCACCCTACAAGAAAATGATAGGTAAGACCCTTTACAAGGATACGGCCATAGTAATAGACAAGAACGCTCTGAACAGCAACAAATACTATGCTGTCGACATCTACAAATATTATTTGCCTGATGGCAAAACAAACTATCAGAAGAACTTTCTTTGCCCTTCATTAGTAAAACATGCCGACTCAACCAGGTTGACTGGTACAAATACAAATGAAACAGGAAACGGAATGGTCAATAGCAGCAAGGATGTTTTTGTGATTCGATTGGCTGAGATGTACCTGATATCTGCAGAAGCGTCGATCCAACTAGGGAACCTTAGCGATGCTGCAAATACGGTAAATATATTGAGGACAAAAAGGGCGATTCCTGGGAAAGAAGTTGATATGCAGGTTTCAGCTGCAGATATGAACATCGATTTCATCCTAGATGAGAGAGCCAGAGAGTTTGCAGGAGAATACCTTCGCTGGTTTGACCTAAAAAGAACAGGCAAGTTGATCGAGAGGGTACAGAAGTATAATCCGGATATTGCCGACAAGATCTCAAGTACCCATCTGTTGAAGCCAATACCTCTAGCACATATCTTGTCAATTACAAATCCTAACGATTTTCCTCAAAATCCGGGATATTAACCAATCAACGCGTCAAATACAGCTCAGTTGTATTTGACGCGTTAACCATTCTCAACTTTAAAATGAGAGGTTGATAGAACTTTAGATAAATTAAAAATATTTGGAATGAAATTTTTCATAGATACTGCTAATTTGGCAGAAATCAAGGAAGCCAGTGATTTAGGTATATTGGATGGAGTTACGACAAACCCTTCCCTTATGGCCAAGGAGGGCATCAAAGGGGAGCTAAATGTGCTCAACCACTATATCAATATTTGCAAATTAGTTGACGGAGATGTGAGTGCGGAAGTACTTTCAGTAGATTTTGATGGCATGTTAAATGAGGGTAAAGTCTTGGCCAAATTAAATGACAAGATCGTGGTAAAAGTCCCCATGACCAAAGACGGGGTGAAGGCGATCAAATACTTTAAGTCCGAAGGTATTCGCACCAACTGCACATTGGTCTTCTCTGCTGGTCAGGCCATATTGGCGGCAAAGGCTGGGGCTGCTTATGTATCTCCATTTATTGGCAGACTAGATGATATTTCTTTTGATGGTATGGATCTAATTAAGCAGATCCGCCAAATCTATGACAATTATTGTTTTGACACGGAGATTTTGGCTGCATCGGTGAGACACTTAGTTCACTTGGTCAAATGTGCAGAAATCGGCGCAGACGTTACTACAAGTCCATTGAGCGTGATTACAGGCTTGTTGAAGCACCCTTTGACCGACAGCGGATTAGAGAAATTCTTGGCCGATTCAAAAAAAATGAGCTGATTCATTTGATACATTGAAATGTCTATAGTTGGTGATTCATTAGAATTATTCCCTTGGCTCGGGAAAAAGCTTTTAGGGGAGTCTCTAAGGTTTTAATCTGCAGACCTAAATTATTGGTTTATTTACGGTTATGCGATTATTTTTTATCATATATTTGTCGTAAAAATGGGGACTTTTAGTCCCCATTTTTATTATAATTTATAGAAGAGACCAGATATTAAACCTAGGCAAATTTTATTTGGCCCTTTGTCGTTTTGGAGGCCAATACCATCCTTTACAGG
>CAMFLX010000144.1 GCA_945957555.1 uncultured Cytophagales bacterium | reverse complement strand
CTACACTTATGCGATCGTCGGCAGCGTCAGATGTGTATAAGAGACAGACGTAGGGCTGAATAATCAATGAGGGGATCAGCACATCTTCATCCAATAATGTATCGTCAATATTATATACGACTTCAAATTTCTCATCGAATCTTAGATTTTCAAGATCGATATAATACTTGAGCATCGTAACCTCTTCATTGATAGAAATTTTATTATTCATGGAACTCTCCAGTATCTTCCTCACCAACTTAGAAAACATTGATAAATGCGTCAATGCCTGTCCCTTATCATTTTTGGAAATAAAGTATTGAATGGAGTTAAGTACATTAAACAAAAAATGAGGATTCATTGCTGATCTTAAAGCGATGAGCTTATATTCGGCCACCTGCCTAGTAGCCTCCAATATTTCTTGATGTCTCTTTTCTAATTCCTTACTTTTCAGAACCACATCGGTAGTATTAATTCCCAAATATATCACAGTCCTAATCTTACCATTGTGATCAAATATTGGAGTAAACATTGAATCCAAATATTTGATGCCTGCTGCTTGCTCCATCCCTCTACGTCCTTTCACATTAGAAAGATTCACTTCGATATCTTTCAATGAAACCTTTTCTCCCTTGAACACATTTTTTACTAGCTCAATATGTTCCTCCCCAAAAAGCTTGATATCTTTTGTTACATTATAATGCCCCACAGGACTTGTATCATTACTAAGTTGGAAGAATTTACGCAACTCATCATTGATCCTCAATGACAGTCCATTTCCATCAAACATATGGAATATAACCGGCAGATTATCAATAATAGTATTAAGGAGGTTCTCATTATCCTTAATCTGTATCTCGGCCAATTTAGAATCAGTAATATCCTGAACAGTACCTTTTATCTTCCCACTTTTCCCACCCTTTGCTATTGATTTTACAATAACCACTTTCAACCATTTATCATTGCCATCCTTGTTTTTAAGCAGATATTCCTTTTCCACCTGAAGTCTCGACAATAAAACCTCTTGATAATGCATTTCAAATTGACTCTCATTATCTTTACCTAAAAGGGCTTTAAGAGACTCCATTTGTGGATCAAACCCAGGCTTAAGGTCAAATATTTTAAACAAACCTGTCGACCAATACACTTCTGTCTTATCATCACTCTCTTCCCAGTTGCCTACTTTCGCTAGTAATTGTGCCTCACGTAAGCGCTCCTCACTCTGACGTATTCTCTCCATTTGGGTAAAATTGCTGGTCACATCTTTACTACGTACTAGTATGCCCGTAATCTCTCCAGCTATATGAATAGGACTCAAATTAAACTCTAGCCACAAGTTTTGTCCAAGATCGTTATGTGTTCTTACCACCCTAGTAATATTCTCACCTTTGAGAACAGACTTAAAGTCTGCTTCCATATCCCTCTCATCAACGATCTTTTTAAACTCCTGCCTTACATCTTGACCTATTTCAATCTTCGTATTGAAATACTTTTGGGTTATCAATTCATGATATTTATTTGTAAAAAGTAATTTGAAATTTTTATCAGCAGCCCAATAAGAAATATCACCAGAGTTTAAAAGTGCATTTTGGTAAGCATAAGACACTTGGAGTTCTCGTTCTGCTTTTTTCCTTTTATTAATATCAATTATTGAAACGAGAAGTGCAGGCTTTAACTTGTAAGTTGTATTCACTAATGAAACATTGACCTCCGAATAGCCTTGATCAGATAAACATCTTACAACTATATCCTTAGTCCATACTCCATTTTCCGTTTTCACTATAGATTCCATAGCATTACGCACTTCTTCTACATTTTTAGCATCTACGTATTCCAAAAAATTAAAATCGCCTCCCAAACTATCTACTCCTATGATTTTCACAAAAGTTTGGTTTGAAAAAGTTTCCCCTGTAGACATTTTAAGATAGACACCGATATTGATATTATCAATAAGGTTCCTAATATTCACCTCATTATTCTTTGCCTCAATTTCAATCCTTTTTCTGTAAGTAATATCTCTTACCGTAAATACAAGTACATTTTTACCTTTGTAAATAAAAGGCTTTGACTGCAACTCTCCATAAAACAAACGCCCTGTGTTCTTCACAAATGTTATGTCAAAGTTTTTAACAGAGCTATTGTTCTTTAGTATTTCCAATATTGAAGCCCTCTGGGAAGGCACAACCAAATCCGAAATATGAATCCGGTTCAATGCATTACTCTCAAACTCTAAAAGTTTGCATGCGGACTGGTTATGGTCGAAGATCACACCTTCCTCAAGCATGAATACAGCCTCGTACGATGCCTCACTTAACAATTTAAACTTGTTCTCACTTTCTTCTAAAATCTTATTTTGCTCGTATAACTTAATATTTGCGGTACGTAATTGCTCTTGGTTGGAAGCTAATCGCTCTTCTCTCGCTACCAATTTTTGATTTAAGAGTTGCAACTGTTCTATAGCAAGTTCATAATCTGATCGTATTTTGGTTTTTTCTGACACATCTATACCTAGACGTATCAGAAAGTTGTTATACGTTTTGATACAAGCCCACTCAGTAAGATACTCGGAGCCAGACTTATCAACCATTTTATAAGTAACCCAATCGTCTTTAGGGGCAGAAAGTGATCTCAACAACAAACCGTTATTAACTGGATCTCCTACAGTTTTGCTCAATGATTCCAAATCTTTAAGATCTTTACTATCCCAACCATACTTTTCGGTCATGAACTTATTATTCAAATACAGATTCCCCTTGTCATCGTATATACTTAACATCAGGGGTAAACTTGCGAGTATTTCCTCTAAAAGCTTCTTTTGGCTATTCGCCAACTCTTCATTGATTTTAGAAATTGCTTCTTTTTCCTTTAAATCTGACTGAAATTTGCGTCTCAAAGTATAATCACTAATCAACAACAAATTAGCATCCGCCCCCTTATATTTAATACTTTGATGCGACAGTAAAACATCAATATGGCTATTATCTGCTCTCACCAATTTAAACTCTTGACTTTCAGAGCTCTCCATAGGTTTAACATCTTGATTTACAAAGTCTAAATACAAAGAATTGTCATTAGGAAGTAACTGAAATGGCGTATCTGAAGAGATGAGTTCTGTACGATCCATATTCACCATTTTAAGGAATTGGTCGTTCACATACTCTATTTTACTATTACTTGTGATTAATATGCCTGACGGTGAATAATTTAGTATATTTTCCAGATCTGTGTACGACTCCACCAATCGTCCTTCTAAGCCTTTTTTCGAATTGATATCTACCACAACACCCTTTATGATCGCACCACTATTCCCCTGTGGGATACGCTCACCTTTCAGTTCAAGCCATATTGTATGATTTTCACGATCGGTTACCTGAAACTCAAAAGAAAAATATTGTGGCAACGACTTGTCTTCTGACACAAAATACCTATGAAATAAGTGGTGCTGGTTTTTATGCACTATTTTCAAAAAGGCAAACAAGGTGTCCACTGTTTGTATTTTTTCAAGGGGATAATCATCCCAAAACCTCGCATCTATGGTCAATCGATCTTGTGTGGAATCGTAAGAGCATGGATAAATATGAACAAAAGATTGAATGTTTTCTATGGCTAAAATGGGATTACCTTCTACTACCGAAATATCATTATGATTATATGCAGAAAAAGTGGATTCTTTGTCAATATTAGCTACCACTGGTGCTGTGCTATTCGCCCGACCGTGCAATCCAAAACTTAAATACATAATAATTGCGGATAATACCAATGCTATTCCTAGGTGAATAGGAAAGGAGCTTCCTTCACTTAGAATCGTAACTTTAATAAAGAAAAACAGTGCCAAAGGAACTAGCATCGAAATCAAAAACCAATATTTGTCTTTAATTGAAAACAATAACAGAGACAACAGAGATAAACAAATCAAATAGTTTTCGATTCCAAAATCATGCTTATAAAAAACACTCTCCAAGAACACTGATATACTACACCCAAATAACAGTACTATTCTAGAGCTCACTCTGCAATTGAACAAAAATAAAGCTAGTGTAGTAAGGCCAGTAAATAAACACACTAGAAAAGATGGCTTAAAAGCAGAGATTAAACCCAATAACAGGGATAGTACACTGATTAACAGCCCGATTATATTTGCCACCTTAGTTTGGTATAAGTCCAGTGAATTTTTATTCGAATTAATTCCTAGGCCCATAATATTTCGATATAAACTATAAATCTTAGTCATTAACTAAAAATATGTATAAATTTGGTCAAGATTTTGAAAAATGAAAACAAGACCCTCTGCATTGATTATTAAAGATAACAAAATTTTGACTCTAAAGTACGTTTACAACGATCAACCTTTATACGCACTACCTGGTGGCAATGTTGAAGACAATGAAAGCATAAAGGATACTCTCATTAGGGAACTTCAAGAAGAATTGGGTATAGACATAGAGGTAAATGAGTTATTTGCTGTAGCGGAGACTTACAATCCCACAAAAAAAACAAATATTCTACACCTTACCTTTACCGCTAAAATAGCGAGTGGAGCCCCCACTCCAAATAAAGAACAAACCACGACACTTGGCATTGAATGGCTTAATATAGATACATTGACAGAAAAAAATCTTTATCCAAACATTTCCACCCAGATAAAATTATCCTGCGATAACTGCCATACAAACAAATACTTGGGCACCCTTGATCAAAAGTGGCTCTAAAAAAGTTTCATTTAGAATACAGGTTTTTTTATTTTTGTAAGATTGCATTGAACACATTGGTTCATGAATAAAGGAAAGAAAGTACATTTTATAGCGATAGGTGGTAGTGCAATGCATAATTTAGCAATTGCTCTAAAATCAAATGGATACGAAGTTAGTGGCTCTGACGACGAGATTTTCGAACCGTCAAAGAGCAATTTGGCAAATCATCATATTTTACCTAAAAATATTGGTTGGTTTCCTGACAACATCACAAAGGACATAGATTTCATTGTATTGGGCATGCATGCCCGAAAAGACAACCCCGAACTCATAAGAGCACAAGAGCTAAACATAAAAACGTATTCATATCCAGAACTTATTTACCAAGAAAGTCAAAACAAGCAACGGATAGTAATCGCTGGCAGTCATGGTAAAACTACCATAACTTCTATGATCTTGCATGTATTAAGACATACCCGCAAAAAATATGATTATCTTGTAGGCGCTAAAATTGAAGGTTACGACACCATGGTAAAACTCTCGGATGCCCCCATGATTGTAATTGAGGGTGACGAATACCTTTCCTCTCCAATAGACAGTACATCTAAATTTTTGCACTACCAAAGCCATATCACAGTAATCAGTGGAATCGCATGGGACCACATGAATGTTTTTCCAACATTTGATCAATACAAAAATCAATTTCAAAAACTGATTGACAACTCACCGAAAGGAGGATGCATCATTTACAACGAGAAAGATGCCGAGCTCAAAAAAATGCTCAAGAAAGATATTGATGACGTACTCAAGATTCCTTACGGACCTCATTCCCACAAAATCAAAAACAACAAATCTATTTTAACCTTCGACGGTAACACATATGAAGTGCCGTTTTTCGGAGAACATAATATGATGAATGTTTCAGCAGCTTTTAATGTTTGTCAACGCATTGGAGTATCGCCAGAAGCATTTTATTCCGCGATGCAAACTTTCAAAGGTGCTAGTGGCAGATTACAGATTTTAGCGCAAAACGATAAGACATTTATATTCAAAGATTTTGCACATGCTCCCTCCAAGGTAAAAGCAACAACTGAGGCTGTAAAAAAGCAGTTTTTAGATAAAAAACTGGTTGCATGTCTCGAACTACATACCTTCAGTAGTCTCAATAAAGACTTTATTGGCAACTACAAAGACACTCTAATAGCAGATACAGGTATTGTTTTTTTTGATCCACATACAATTGCCCATAAAAAATTACCTCCACTCAGCAAAGAGATTGTACAAAAAGCATTCAACAATAGCAAGTTGAAAGTAATCGATAATAAGGAAGAATTACTTTCAGAACTCAATACTATTGATCTTAACAATAAAGCCCTACTATTAATGAGCTCGGGCAATTTTGGAGGGATTAACTTACAAGAGTTAGCCAGTGAATTAATAAAAAAATGATATTAAAACTTAAAAAACCTTTGGCTTTCTTTGATCTAGAAACTACTGGTATCAATATTAGTAGAGATCGGATCGTTGAGATATCCATACTCAAAGTTCATATTAATGGATCAAAGGAGCTCAAGACGGAAAGGATAAATCCTGGCATGCCAATCCCTAAAGAATCGAGCATGATTCATGGAATTTACGACATCGATGTTGCAGACAAGCCGAAATTTCCTGAAATCGCCAAAAACTTGGCTAACTTTCTTGAGGGCTGCGACCTCGCAGGCTTCAATATTGTAAAGTTCGACGTCCCTATGTTGGTAGAGGAGTTTTTAAGAGCGGAAGTAAATTTTGAAACCAAGACGAGAAATCTTGTTGATTCACAAAAGATTTTTCACATGATGGAGCCTAGAACACTTTCTGCGGCCTATAAGTTTTATTGTAGTAAGGACCTAGAAAACGCTCATAGTGCAGAAGCAGATACTGTTGCTACTTATGAGGTCCTAAATGCCCAATTGGAAAGATACGACAACAAGGTGCTTACTGATGATAAAGGCAACAAAACAACTCCAGTAATAAATGATATGACCATTTTACACAAACTCTCCATTTCTAACAATGTTGACTTAGCGGGTAGAATGGTCTATAACGACAAAGGAGAAGCAATGTTCAATTTTGGAAAATATAAAGACAAACTAGTTAGAGATATTTTACAAAAAGATCCTTCTTATTATGGCTGGATGATGGATAGCGACTTTGCCTTAGACACAAAAAGAAGACTCACTGAATTAAAATTACAAATGCTAAAAAAGTAAGCTTAGGCTTACTTTTTTAGCATTTGTAAAAACTAAAATTATTGATTTATTACTTTACTACCCCTTCAAGAACGTCTTTGATATCTACCCTTTCTCCATTCTTATAGGCAACTATCCACGCATCAGCAACACCCATTTCTCTGAGATATCTTTTAAAATTGTCAGCTTCCCAATATTCTATAAAATGCCCCAAAGTATATTTCTTAGTTCCATCATTATCCACATCCCCACTGAAATTTTTGGTATTATTAAAATATTTCTCAAGAGCTTTGTTTTTAAAAGCACCAATCTGAACCTTGAATACTACGCCAGCATTTGCCGTAGATGCAGGAGCTGTTTTAGCCGCAACCAAACCCGTTGTCGTAGTTGATTTTGCAGGTTTAGAATGTACGATAGTTTTTAAACTATCTATTGTTTGTTTCTGAGCCTCGTTTACCTTAGTTAATTCCTCATTCTTAGTCTTTAATTCATCTAATTCAGCACCTTGTCTTTCCTCCTGCTTTCTTAAAGAATCTAATTCGGTCATCTTATTCTTAAAAACTATGGGATCCATCTCTTTGAGCTTCTTTTTCCACTCCTTTTCCGATGCCTTATCTTGTGCTATACTTATGTTAAATACCCCTAGTAATAATATACTTGCTACAATTCTTTTCATACAATACATTAAAAAATATATATTACTTACGCAGTGTTTTAAATTTTGTTACAAAACAGTAACAAAATGAGGTTTTTACGAGACAAAAGTTTTCATTTCCTATCAAACAATCGTGTTATACATAGTGTTAACCCTATAATTATTATATTTGTGAAAATTTATTTTTATGCAAAACTCTTACAATGTTGACGAAAGAGGGTATTATGGAAGCTTCGGAGGAGCTTATATTCCTGAAATGTTATATCCAAATGTTGAAGAATTAAGGAAATGTTATTTATCTATTATTGGAGAAGCTAGCTTTAAGGAGGAGTTTGACGCTCTATTGAAAGATTATGTAGGAAGACCCTCACCTCTTTACCTAGCTAAAAGACTTTCAGCAAAATACAACACTAATGTATATCTCAAAAGAGAGGATCTAAATCATACAGGTGCACATAAAATAAATAATACTATTGGCCAAATCCTCTTAGCGAAACGCTTAGGGAAAACGCGGATCATTGCGGAAACTGGCGCGGGACAACATGGAGTTGCTACTGCTACCGTTTGTGCACTCATGGGAATACAATGCATTGTTTATATGGGAGAAGTGGATATAGCAAGGCAAGCCCCAAATGTATATCGAATGAAACTCATGGGAGCAGAGGTACGTGCCGCAACATGCGGGAGCAAAACCCTCAAAGACGCAACTAATGAAGCCATGAGAGACTGGATCAGTAATCCTGTAGATACGCATTATATTATTGGTTCTGTAGTTGGGCCACATCCTTTTCCCGACATGGTAGCTCGCTTTCAATCAATCATTAGTGAAGAGATCAAATGGCAGCTTAAAGAAAAAACTGGCAGTGAAAATCCTAACTACGTTATCGCTTGTGTAGGAGGAGGAAGTAATGCTGCTGGAGCATTTTATCATTATCTAGATAGACCAGAAGTGACACTCGTCGCAGCAGAAGCCGCAGGTTTGGGTATTAGCTCTGGTCATTCCGCAGCTACTACTTTTTTAGGTAAATCAGGCGTACTACATGGGAGCAAAACCATATTGATGCAATCTGAAGATGGACAAATCACAGAACCTTATTCAATTTCGGCAGGTCTCGACTATCCAGGTATTGGACCAATACATGCCCATTTATTTGAAACAGGGAGAGCTAAATTTATGGCTATCTCAGACCAAGAAGCTTTAGATGCTGCTGTCCAGCTAAGCAGGCTAGAGGGGATCATTCCTGCATTGGAGAGTTCACATGCATTAGCCTGTCTTGACAAAATGTCTTTCAAAAAAGATGACATAGTAGTCATTAATCTCTCAGGAAGAGGGGACAAGGACATGCAAGCGTTCATGAATAGTGGAGTCGTTTAGTAGGCAGAACAAATACATAATTACAAGTCCAAAAATGCCTCTGTACAAATCAGAGGCATTTTTCATGATATAAACATTCCTATTCAAACACACCTCAATCCTAAGCGAAACCCTTTCTTAAAATTCTCAAAACTATTTCCACAGAGCGCTAGTTGTATTACTAAAATAGCTAATAGGCTAAAACAGTCAATCCATTTCCGAAAACAATACCATTTGAAGTAAAGGACATAAAACGGTATTGAAACGGTAACGATGCATAAAAAGCATAATGTTACTTATTCTAAAACTTTGAATAATTGCAAAACTTTTATTTTTTAAAAAACATGAAAAAAACAATCTTAAAACTAGCCCTTACGGGATTATTTGCTGGAATTTTAATTTCTAGTTGCGACAAGTCAACTAAAGTAAATGATGCCAAGGAAAAACTTAGTGAAGCCAAGGAAGATTCCAAAGAAGAAATCAACGATGCACAAGCTACATTAAAAGAAGCCCAAGATGATCTTAACAAGGAATACCAAAAATTCAAAGATGAATCTGAAGCTAAAATAGCTGATAATGAAAGGAAAATAGAAGAACTCAAACAAAGGGCAAAGGAAGAAAAGAAAGAGATTAAAGCTGATCTGGACAAAAAAATTGACAAGCTTGAAATCAAAAACAAAGAGCTTAAAAGAAAGCTAGGGGATTATAAAGAAGATGGCAAGGACAAATGGCAGTCCTTTAAACGTGAATTTAACCATGATATGGACGAGCTTGGCACTGCTTTAAAAGATTTCACTGTCAACAATAAAAAATAGTGAAGAGTATATTTGTTTCTAACAAAGTTTCATAGCATGGCTATCGAACTTGTTTGTTTATGACAAGCTCGTGAGATACTAAAAATTGCAATGCAGGCTCTACTTTTAAGATTCATTTACTATTCGACACTCAAAACTACTAGAATAAGATGAAAGGATTAAAATTCAACATAGTGAGATCAAAAAGTAATGTATTTGTGATAGCTGTTATAACGTTTTTAGTCTTTCTGTCACATATCTGCACAGCCCAAGTCGCTATTGGCCCCAAAGCAGGACTTGCTGTTACAACGTTAGAAGGTGTTCAATTAAGTAATGTAGAATCAAAAACAACAGCTTCGGGTGGGTTATTTGTTAATTTTCAGCTGTCTGGATGGGTAAATATACAACCAGAGTTTTTAATAAGTGAAAAGGGTGCTTCATATTCAAGAAACAATACTCGGACAAATGTACGTTTACATTATTTTGAAGTTCCTGTATTATTAAAATTACGAATCCCTATCGATAAAACATTTTATCCGCATTTATTGGCAGGGCCCAATTTTGCTTTCAATACCCAAGCAAACTATGTGGCTACAGACACCCAATCGGGCACTGTTTATCAAGGAGGAATGAGTTCTATAAGAAGAAGCGATATTGGAGCACTTTTAGGAGCTGGTTTAGACGTACAAAGTAAACGATTATTTGCCACCATAGATGGTCGATATGGATATTCATTCAACTACTTAAACAACAATGAAGCTACTCAGCTTAGAGTAAGAAATACTGGCTGGATATTTTCAATAGGATTGGGCTTTCGGTTAATCGCCGATTAATGACGATGTAAATCGTATCGATTCTTGACAATTTCATGTCGAAGAGGGAATTGCACTATAATAAGTATTAATTGTTAAATTTTAAAAGTCATGAACTCATCAGGAAAAGTTTTATTAGGAGTATTAGCTGGTGTTGCCACAGGCGCTGTTTTAGGAATATTATTCGCGCCAGATAAAGGTTCGGAAACCAGAAAAAAGATCGCTCAAAAAGGTGACGACTATGTTGACGGTTTAAAAGGCAAATTCGATGAACTAGTCAATAATATTTCAGGAAAATATAATCATGCCAAAGAAGAATTGGATGGCATACAAAGAAAAGCTAAAGCCCAATTTGAAGAGGCTTGATCCCTTTACAAACATGGAACAGACAGAAAACGTACTAGAATCTTTATTAGGGAAAGTGTCTGACTATGGGCATACAAGCCTAGAACTTGCCAAACTAAAAACATTGGACACGACCGCCTCGGTCGTGTCTAGTTTGGCATTCTATACCATAGTTCTTGCCATTCTCTTAGTATTCATGATCACCCTTAACATAGGCTTAGGCTTATGGGTAGGAGAACTATTGGGTAAGTTTTATCTTGGATTCTTCATTGTTACCCTATTTTATGGCATAGCAGGATTAATTCTATATTATTTCCTAGAAACTCCAATCAAAAAACGAATCCATAATATTGTAATTCATAAAGCCCTTCACTCATAAAATTATGTTAACTGTCACATCATCAGAAACACTCAAAGAAGCTATAAGCCTACTAGAGCAACAAAGAAGAGAACAATTGATCTTACTGACAACAAGTATCCACAATGTCATGGAAAGCTTAAAACCTGCGCAGCTCCTTAAAAATGCCTTACATGAAGTAAGCACGACTCCTGAGCTCAACAAAAAGTTCCTTGACTCATCGATTGGTATCACAGCAGGATATTTGTCTGAAAAACTACTCGTTGGTAAGACGTCCAACCCTATTAAAATGCTTTTAGGTACTGCACTTAAATTTGCAGTAACCAATATAGTATCTAGACACCCGGGGTTTATCAAATCTATAGGCATTAGTATCTATAAACGTATTGCCAAACGTAACAGTTAAGTATCCTCTTTTAAAATAAAATCAAGACAACTATTTAAATATGAAATCTTTGTATTAAATTCATCAACGTTCCCATAAGTTTTAAAAAATTGTAAATATATGCATTCAAAGAAAATGATCTCTATTCTATCCCCCATAGTATTCATTTGGGCCTGTAGCCCTAAAAACAAAACACAACCTACGACTGCAACCCCCAAACACAAACCACCCCTTACAAATATTAATCCATTGGATACTGTGCTAGCCTACAAAAGCGCCAATAATGGTTCTGCCGACATCAAACTTACTATGTTGGCCAATCATACCTTCGATTTCCACCTACAAACACTCCCTCCTACCGATTCCAAGTCCATAAAAGCAAAATTAGTTGGAACGTGGAAAGAGGAACAAGACTACAAGAGATTACTATTTTCCAACAACAAAGAACTTCTCAGGGAACTTTTTGACTCAGCAACAAATGTACAGAACAAACAATTCTTTATCGTGAACGACAGCATTATAGATATTAACGACAAAGCACCAAGTCTATTTATTGGCGGAATATTGTGTGAGAAAAAGTCAAATAAGCCTAAGTAAAAGTTATCTGCATTAAACACTTGTTATATGTTTATAAAACTAAACAAATAAACATCTTTGGGGAATTCGTAAACTTTGATTGGCAGAATAACAGCTTCATCTACTGAGTTATTTATACCTGATTAATATGTGTAACTCAAAGCCACAGCTAAAGTATTCATGTTTTGTGCAACTTGCATATTATTTATCGGCATCTGAAATGAAAAATAAGTCTTGATATTACCTTTTAAGAACGGGATTTTTTCAATCCCCAGTAAAATCCCATATTGGCGCTGCAAGGTATATGACAACCCAATAGAAAGTATTTCCTTAAATAAAAACTGTTCTGTAATATTTGGTGTAAGACTCTTTGAAGACTGGATACTTGCATGAGCGATGCTTTTGAGTTTGACATTTACCCCTAAATCCAATATTTGCTGTGCATAAAGACTAAGGTATCTTCTCAATACTAGTTGTTCAACCAAAGGTGTAATGGTCGCATTGGGAAACTGACTGAGAGCTATACCGAATTTTGCCTTAGTACTACTCAAACAAAGGCCCGCATTTGCATCAAAAGTCTGGGCGCTAGCTCCCCCACTATTTGCTGTAGCTTTAACTAAGTAGTTGATCCATCCCGGAGAGATACCAAATGCTAAATGAAACCTAGAACTCAGATTTATCATCAAGGCATAACTCATATAAACTCTAGTGTTCGAAAAAAGCGTCCCTTCCTTTTCTCCCATAAAATTTAAAGCCAAAGCATGCT
>CAMFLX010000143.1 GCA_945957555.1 uncultured Cytophagales bacterium | reverse complement strand
ACCTTAGATTGTTTTAAACAGTTGGGTGCGGGTATTTATATATTGAAAGCAACGGATTCTGGATTTGCAAAACAGATTCATGTTGTTAAAATTGATTAAAGTGATGAAGTTGAAAAAGTTATTAATTGTTTTATTTGCTTTATTTTGTGGATCAATCTATGGGCAACCGGGACAAGATTGTCCGTGTTTGGATCCAATGGATCCAGATTATTTGACTTGCTTGGCAACGTATTCAGTTGAATGTGATGAAAGTATACCTGTGGACACCAATGTTTCAGTTGTTTGTATTGTTGGGGTATTATATGCTGCTTATTTGTATTGGCCAAAAAGCAATAAGACAAAGACATTAATATAGAAACTTAAATGTGTAAAGTAGTTAATTGACTACTTTACACTTATATAGTTAGGGATCTGGAATCTAATGTAAAAATTAGATACTCATTATTGCAATCATTATTTATAAAGTCTCCCAAAATTCTTTTTATAAAAATAAATAAGAAATTTGTTATGTATTTTTTTTATTAAAAATAAGTACATTTAGTACTTAAACATTTTAATAATAATTATGCGGACAAATAATTACCTTAGAAATTGGGGCTTAAAGGCCTTTTTAGTAATGTTGCTTCCCTTTGGGAGTAATCTCGCTCAAGCGCAAAATCTCATCACCAATGGCTCCTTTGAAAGTGGGACCACAGACTGGAACAATCTCGCTGGAGATGGCGGAGTAGCTAGTTATTCGGTATCGAGTACTGATGTATACTCTGGAGCAGGAGCTTTAACTGTTGCGGTTACTACTTTGGGAACAAATCCTTGGAGTATTCAAAGCCTGCATACCGCAACTACACTTGTTAAGGGTCAACCATATACTCTTACTTTTTATGCAAAAGCGGCTACTGCAGGCAGTGCGTTAAATGCAGTTATTCAAGACTCAGCATATCTTGCACAAAGTTTTACGTTATCCGCTACTTGGACTAAGTATGAATGGACTTTTACGGCTGCAGACAATAGTCCAATGTTGAGGTTTCAATATAGCAATGTTGATACTTATTCTATAGACGCAGTGCAAATGGTAGGTCTTAATGCTGCAGGCGGAGAGAATTTGCTCACCAATGGATCTTTTGAAAGTGGGGTAGTTAATTGGCTGAATCTCGCTGGCGATAGCAGTGTAGCAAGTTTCGACGTTATTGCTACCGATGCTATTGATAGCATTCATTCTTTAAAAACTGTGGTTTCTGTCCTTGGTAAGAATCCCTGGAGTATTCAAACTATTCATGGTGCTACTACTCTTACAAAAAATAAGCCCTATGTACTTTCCTTTTATGCAAAGGCAGATGTAGCTGGGACCACTATAAATGTAGTGATTCAGGATACTTCGTATTTGGCACAAAGTTTTACCCTGACTACTACGTGGACAAAGTACGAATGGGCTTTTACTGCTGCTGAAACCGCTCCACAAGTGAAATTTCAATATCCTAAAGTTGCTACCTATTTTGTGGATGATGTAAGGGTGGTTGATCCGAGCGGTACAGGGAAATTAAATATTGCGATAGCACCAGCCATGAGTTACCAAACCATGGTAGGCTTCGGTGGGGCGCTTACTTGGTATTGCGACATGGTCACCAAAAACCCGAAGAAGAGTGAGTTGGTAGACCTGATGTTTAGTGATATGGGTACCGATATTGTGCGTTTTAAGAATTGGTATTATCCGAAGGGTTACCCAGTCACAAAAAGTACCGATACTATGGAAGCTGATTATTTCAAAGGTCACTTTGATGCGACCAATGAACTCTATACTTTGGCAAAGAAGGCTAATAACAATATTGAGGTGTTGCTGAGCTCATGGACGCCACCAAGTGCCTATAAAAGTAATGGAGCACAACCAGAGGGGACTCTTAAAAAGAATAATGGACAGTTCATGTATGAAGAATTGGGTAATTATTACAAAGATGTATTAGACAGTATTACATTTAATCCAGACTATTTCAGTTTTCAGAACGAACCAGGTTATATCAATTCAGGATGGGCTACTTGTGAGTGGAGACCTACAGAAACAACGGATTTCCCTGGCTATGACAAAGGCTTAGATGCGGTGTACAATGCCATTAAAACACGCTCATTTGTACCTAAACTTATTGGTCCAGAGACAGAGAATTTAGGGACTGCGGCATGGAATAGTGCGGCGAATACCTTTAGAGATATGACCACACCAGTAGTGAACAAGCCGTATTTATATGGCTATGCGTATCACTTGTATAACTTTGCAGGATCTCCAGGGAATATAAGTGCCAACACTTTGAACATGGTTAAGAACGAATTTGGAGACAAGCCCAATTTCATGACGGAGTTTTCTAGTAACAATTTCGATTGGCTACAAACGGCTGATGCGATACACCAAACAGTTGTAGAAGCAAATGCATCAGCCTATATTTATTGGGAGTTGATGTGGGATACTGCTAGCAAGAGTGCCCTGATCAAGGTAGATAATAATGGTTACACTGTTGGTAATAATTATTACACTCTTAAACATTATGCAAAATACATAGATAAGGGTTACAAAAGAGTTGCAGTTACGGGCGGTAATAGTCTTGTTAAAGTCTCTGCTTTTTTAAATCCAGCAGGAGATCAGGTTACTTTAGTGGCTTTAAATAATAATACAGAAGCAAAAGATCTTACTTTTGATTTTGGTGCTAATACGGCAGGAAGTACTACTGCTTATAGATCAGAATCAGGTAATTTCTATCAAACTTTAGGTGCAGTGGATTTGACACAGGGGCATACACTTCCTGCGAAGTCCCTAACTACATTTGTAGTAAATCTTGTCGGCGTTACTGGACTGAGAGATACAGAAAAGGCTGGACTCCAAATGAAAGCGTATCCGAATCCATTTGAAAACGCAATGACCATAGCTCTTGATGGTACTTTCCAGTATCAATTGTTTAACCTGTCCGGTATAGAGTTAGAAAGAGGTTCAGGCAACAATCAAATAAATATCGGACAAAGCTTGTCCAGAGGTACTTATCTGTTAAAAACATCACAGAATCATCTTACAAACACAGTGATCGTCAATAAGTATTGATTTGTAATAAGATTACTTGAAGATCATTATTAAAAAGGAGCCCAAAGGCTCCTTTTTTTATTGAATCAAAAACGATTGATGAAGGGTTTAGAGTATTAAAGATATGGGATTATGCTTGCGTTCCCTAAGGAAGGACCGAGTTTGACTACAAACTATAGAAACCTCTTTTCGCCGTTTGAGTATGATAAATTAAGAATATAATAATTTCAAAATTAATTATGACTTTTTCGTTACGATGTAAAAAGCATATTTGTATTACTTAAACTTATTAACAGTTTGATATGAAAGAAATATACTTGAAGTTTTTGGTGTTTATCATGATGTGCGGGCTTTCGCTCACCATCTTTGGACAATATCAGATGGAAAATCTCGATCGCGGTGTGCTGGCGATTAGAACAGGGAGTAACAATTACATAAGTTGGCGTTGGCTAGGTACTGAAGATGATGGCATTACCTTCAACTTGTATAGAAATGGTACCAAAGTGAATGCGAGCCCCTTAACAGTATGTAACTATACCGATAACGGTGCTGCAGCTACAGCTTCCTATACGGTCAAGGCGGTGGTTAATGGTATTGAACAATCCGCCTCTGCTGCTGTAACTCCTTGGGCACAACAATATTTAAAAGTGCCCATCACAGCACCCACTGGAGGATATGTAACCAAACCTGATGGTACCAAAGATACCATCAACTATGTATATAATGCCAATGACGCCAGCGTGGCCGATCTAGACGGTGACGGTGCTTGGGAAATCATCCTCAAATGGGATCCTTCCAATTCTAAGGACAATTCACAATCAGGATTTACAGGTAATACCTATATAGATGCTTACAAACTTAATGGTACCAGACTTTGGCGCATAGATTTTGGTCGCAACATCAGGTCAGGAGCGCATTACTTGGATTTCATGGTCTATGACTTTGATGGGGACGGTAAGGCTGAGATGATGGCACGTACTGCGGAAGGTACAAAGGACGGTACAGGGGTAGTTATTGGAAGTTCTACCGCAGACTATCGCAACTCTGGCGGATACGTACTTTCTGGGCCCGAGTATGTTACTGTATTTAATGGCTTGACAGGTAAAGCTATGGCTACTGTGAATTTATACCCACCCCGTGGTACCGTAGGCGACTGGGGGGATACTTATGGCAATAGGGTAGATAGGTTCAAAGCCTGTGTGGCATATTTAGATGGTCAAAGACCTTCCGCCGTATTTACACGTGGCTACTATGCAAAATGGGGTGCAGAGGCATTGGATTGGAGAAATGGCCAACTTACACAACGATGGACCTATATGTGTCCCAACGTAAAGACAGATCCTTGCTATGAAGAAGGTGCACACAGTGTAAGTGTTGCAGATGTAGATGGGGATGGTAAACATGAGATCATCACAGGATCTCTAATATTAGATGATAATGGTACCATGTATTATAACACTACTGTTGGTCATGGTGATGCACTACACGTTTCAGATCTTGATCCCGATATTGCAGGTTTAGAGGTTTCACATATTCAAGAACCCGTAGGTGATGCAGGCTTGTATATGTATAGTGGTAAAGATAAAAAGATGATGTGGAAGATTCCATCAGGTTCAGGTGTTACAGAAGGACCAGGCCGAGGTGTTTGCGCAGATATCTCTGCAGCATATAGGGGTGCTGAGTCTTGGGTTGCTGGAGGCGGCATATCAGGCGTATATGACTGTAAAGGCAAACTTACCACCTTAGGTGCTCCTCAGTCTTGCAACTTTTTAGCTTGGTGGGACGGCGACTTACTCAGAGAGTTGCTCAACAATACCATGATTGACAAATTTGGTACAGGTAGGTTATTAACAGCATATAACATAGCACCAATTACTTCTAATAATGGATCAAAATCTACGCCCGCATTGAGTGGCGATATCTTTGGTGACTGGAGAGAAGAGGTAATCTGGAGAGCATCGGCAAATGATGCTTTGTATATATTTGCAACTACTACGCCTTCTACCTATAAGTTTAGAACATTTTTGCATGATCCACAATATCGTGTAGCGTTAGCTTGGCAAAATACTGGTTATAATCAGCCACCACATGTGAGTTATTATTTAGGTGATGGTATGGCAACACCAACTAAGCCCAATATCACTATTGTGGGAGCAAATACAGTTCCAACTGTCAGCATCACAGCACCTGCCAACAATGCAACTTATGTGGCTCCTGCTAGCATCACGATTAACGCTACAGCGGCAGATGCCAACGGTAGTGTGGCAAAGGTAGATTTTTATAATGGTACTACATTATTGGGTTCAGACAATACATCAGCGTATTCATTCACTTGGACCAATGTAGCTGTTGGCACTTATACTATCATGGCCGTTGCTACTGATAATTTGGGGGCTACCACGACCTCTACAGCTATTACCATTACTGTTACAGCGCCTGCATGTACCGCCACTGCTACTGCTTCTGGCAATACCACTATTTGTCAAGGCGGTTCGCTTACATTAACCGCCAGTTCAGGAGCATCTTATATCTGGAAAAACGGTACCACACAAGTGGGAACTGCACAAACCTATAGTGCTACAGCAAGTGGCTCCTATACGGTTGAAGTAACTTGCGCCAATGGTGGTAAAGCTACCTCTACAGCTATAGTGGTAACGGTTACTACCCCAAGTACTTGGTATGCTGATGTGGATGGTGATGGTGTAGGCGATGCATCCAATACCAAGAGTTCATGTTCACAACCGACAGGTTATGTAACAGTATCAGGAGACCAGTGTCCGAATGATTCCAACAAAACAGCTCCAGGCGACTGTGGTTGTGGCAAGTCAGAGGGTACTTGTACCGATTGTGCGGGAGTTATCAACGGAACAGCCACTCAAGATATTTGTGGCAGATGTATCGGAGGTAATACTGGTAAGACTGCCTGCAAAGGAGTTAGTGAAGCGGAAGACGATACTTGTGCCTTGGTAGGTATATTTGAAGACAAGAACGAAGGATTCAGTGGTACAGGTTATGTGAACGCAGACAATACGGCTACTTCTTATGTGGAATTTGCGGTGAACTCCAGCGTGGCTGGTAACGGTACCATCTCGTTTAGATATGCCAATGGTACCACTGCCGATAGACCAGGGCAGCTTGTCGTAAACGGTACTGCACTTGCCAATAATATCTCTTTCCCAACTACGGGCTCATGGATCGATTGGGCAGTAGTTGAAATACAGATTCCTTTCATGTTGGGCAACAACAAAGTGAGATTGGTATCTACTACGGCTAACGGTCTTCCGAATATTGACCAATTGGGTTTTGTTTCTTCTACATTAAGTAGAGGAACTTGTAGCGTAGTTACCTTGTCTGCTGATGATCTGCATTTGTATGGGATCAGTTTGTTCCCGAATCCATCCAGCAATCATTTTGACTTAGGTCTAGCAAGTACGTCTGATGTAAAGGTGTTTTCTGCAATGGGTACTTTGGTCCAAACGGCCCAGGAGGTAAACCATCTTAGGTTTGGTGATCATTATCAGCCAGGCATGTACCATGTACAGATCAGTACCCATGACAATATTTATGTTGTAAAAGTTGTGAAAAAATAATATTCACCATATTGATACAATAGCCAAGGAGCCTTTTAAAGGCTCCTTGGCTATTATTTTTTAAACACAAATTGATAATGTATGAAAAAGAATTACTCTTTGTTATGTTGGTTTGGCTTATGGTTAGTAAGTCATTATTCCCTACAGGCGCAGTTTGCCAAAGGTGCAGACATTGGTTGGCTTTCTGAAATGGAAGCCAAAGGTCGTAAATTCTATGACCAGAGCGGTCAGGCAAAAGACTTATTGGATATCTTAAAATCTTACGATATCAATTCACTCCGTTTTAGGGTGTGGGTCAACCCATCTGCTGGCTATTGCAATAAAGCCGATGTGATCAAGCAGGCCGTGCGCGCCAAGAATAAAGGCTTTAGAATCATGATTGACTTCCACTACAGCGATTCTTGGGCAGACCCTGGCCAGCAAAACAAACCTGCGGCGTGGGTGGGCTATACCATAGCGCAACTAAAGACTGCCGTGGCTACACATACTACTGATGTACTTACGGGCCTGAAAGATGCAGGTGTAAGCCCTGAATGGGTTCAGGTAGGTAATGAAACCAATAATGGAATGCTCTGGGAAGAAGGCAAAGCCTCAACCAATATGGCCAACTTTGCACAATTGGTCACCAGTGGTTACAATGCGGTAAAGGCTGTGTTTCCTAATGCCAAAGTAATTGTCCATTTGTCCAATGGTTTTGATAATTCCCTTTTCCGGTGGATGTTTGATGGACTCAAGACTAATACTGCCAAATGGGATGTGATTGGGATGTCGTTGTACCCCGACCAAAGTGTAAGTACTTCCACTTGGCAAACTCTGACTCCTAAATGCCTGACCAATATGAATGACATGGTGTCGCGTTACGGTAAAGAAGTGGTTATGTCAGAGATCGGAATGCCTTGGTCTGATGCCAATGCCAATTTTGATTTTATAAAAGACATCTTGGCCAAAACTAGGTCTGTAAGCCAATCAAAGGGTTTGGGCGTGTTTTATTGGGAACCTGAGTGCTACAACGGATGGAATGGCTATCAGAAAGGTGCTTTTGATAACTCAGGTAAGGTAACACATGCCATGGACGCATTTCTGGAAGGGAAGGTAACGGGCGCAAATGATGCCGAATTGGAGCAGGCCGTTATGAGTATATACCCTAATCCATCAAATTCGGCATTTGAACTAGATGTAGCAGCACAGGCCGATGTTAAGATCTACAATACCACAGGCGAATTGCTACAGAGTGTTGAGGGCGTGAATCGTTTGAGTTTTGGAGCAAGCTACATGCCAGGCCTTTATTGGGCACATATTTCTATGCAAGGGAAGACGTTTAAGCTAAAGCTGGTAAAGGAGTAAATAAATTACTGTTAATTAAAAAGGATATAACGAAGAAAGAGCCATAATATGGCTCTTTCTTTGTTTAAATATATCTATGCAATAAGGATTTCATATTGGTTTAGAGTATGCCGAGGATAACCACGACGATGTGGTGAATGTGAAAAATGTCCCCATTTTTGGTAACCCTGAGTGACGTAGGGCATGCTTTAAGGCACCTGTCATCCCCCTTCCCCCTTCAAAGGGGGACTTTCCAACCAATACTAAACGCCTTGGATGCAATGCAAAAGTTTATCTTAGGGAATGTGATACTTTCTGAAGACATAATAAACCGTGAAGTACTGGACGTCCCCCCTTTGAAGGGGGCAGGGGGATGAAAATATGTCAGAACTCTACTGTTAATAATAAGCACTAAACGAAGAAAGCGCCGCAATTGCGGCGCTTTCTTCGTTTTAAATATCAATAGCGCACCAACAACTATTCTTTTTCACATTCTGCTAAGAAGTAATTATTGGCAGGTACGCCCCAATAAGGCACCAAAGGACTTGCTTTGCTCTCTTTGTCAAACAGTTCCTTGGCTTTTAAGAAATACGTCTTGGAATTTGAAGGACCACCACCAAACATTTTAGGTGTGTAAAACAAAGAAGCTCCTTTTAAATAGTAGATGCGAGGGTTGTTTTCGTTGAAAGCCTTAGCCTTATTCAAATATTCGCTGAATAGATCCCCGTATTTTTTCCAACGGTTCTTGCCATCTACAGCCAGTCGCGCATTGGTAAGCATAGCGGCCAACACATATTTCTCACAGCTATCGCCTTTCAGTGTTTTAAGTTTTTCGAAATACTTATCAGCTTGGTCCAAGATCAGGTCCTTGCGTTTTACGTCAGGCTCTTGGTAGGAAAGCTTCGCTTTGGCATAAGCTACATAGTAGTTTGATGCCCATTCGTTGGGCCATTTGGCGGCCAGGAGCTCTAGTTTGGCAGATTCTGCATACAAAGTAGGAAGTGTGTAGGCACTATCTATTTTTTGGCAAATGGGGAGTAATGACTCTTCAAGAGTTTGGGCTTGTGTGCTGCTTACCACTAGGGCTAGCAAGGATACTACTAGATTTTTCATTTTCATTTTATGATTGTTTTAAAGTTCATCTTTATTGAATTTAGACAGGGACATATTTACCCCAAAGAAAATAGAACGGTACATGGGCGGGATGATCGTGTACCGCTGCGATCCGTCGTTGGAGTAGCGATAGCCCAGTACGTTTTTACGATTGGTCACATTGTCAACACTGAGGTAAAAGACCACAAATACCTTTTTGACAGTGGTCAGATAAGCCATACTCACCGCCAAATTGTGGTAGTCGATGGCTTTCTCAGACAAGAAGGCCTCCGTATTTGGATTGTAATAAGCCCTCCCCGTAGCATAGTTATAGCTCACGGAGAAGTTCATTTGTAGCTTTTCCACAAAATATTTGGTCACCACATTTAGATTGCTCGGAGATACATAATCGGGTTTCGTTTTGGCCAGATAGTTCTGATACAAACGTTTGGTGTCTATAAAGCTGTATGAAATCCAATAGTCAAAGTTGTTGATCGATTTTTTATCCCTCCAGAAGAAATCTATACCTTGCGCATAGCCAGAGCCCGCATTGTTCACATAGCCATAGGCAAATCTAAATTGGTTTGGATTATAAGGAATACCATTTTCACGAATGAGCTGTTCATAGCTTTTGTAGTAAGTCTCTATCCTAAAGGTACGATCACTCTTAATCCATTGGTAATTGGCCATGTAATGCACCGCTTTTTGAAAGCCAGGTTTATAGCCTTGTATCAGATACTGGGTAGGTGCTGATTGATAAAATATACCCGATGCAAAAGAAACTTGGCTCCAACGGCCCGTTTTGTAAGCCATGGAAAGCCTCGGCGCCAGATTGTTTTTATCAATGTATTGGCTGTGCTCTGCACGGAGGCCTAGTTTGATCCCTAGTCTCCTCACAGGTTTCCACTCAGACTCTAAATAGCCTGCCAATAATGTTTCGTCAAACTTACCAATCAAGGTATCGTATTTGAGTGAGTAACTGATCTTTTGAATCTCTGCACCAGCTAATATTTCAAATCTCGCACTGGGGTAATACCTGAGTTCGCCACGCCCCTGAACCCTGCCGTCATTCCTGTAGGTAGGAATAGAGCCCCAGTCTATGTTGTCGGTATTGTTGCTAAACGACAGCGCAGTGAATAGGTTCAGTTTGCTATTGATCCAGTTTTTATAAGAGCTGTTGAAGAAGGTGTTTTCATTCTGGATACCAAAGTTGATTTTGGAGCCCGCTACTGCAGGATTGGGAATGGTGGTACCTGTCTTATTGAAGGAATGCTGGAAATTCATTTTGAACATACCTTTTTCGCCGATCTTGGAAACCCATCGAGTAGAGAAGCTGCCCCCTTGAGGAATCTGGTAAAACTTGATATTGGTTTTGGCAAACTGGTAAAAAGGACTCACATTGGTATAGTTTGCAGAATACTCTATGGCATTTTTATCCATCAGTTTAGAGCCTGACAAGGATACACCCGCAAAGTTAAGCCCAAGGTTTACTGTGCTTTTGTCAGGCAAATCATTGGTTTGCAGGTCTAGCACAGACGACAGCGCCTGCCCGTACCGTGCTGTATAGCCCCCACTGCTAAAAGAGATGCCCTTAAAATTAAATGGGTTGAAACGACTCCTTTGAGCTACCCCTGGTACACTGCTGAAGAAGGCATTTTGCGACACCGTTCCGTCAATGATCACCGAGCTCTCGTTTACATCGCCACCTCTTACCATTAGGCCTGTTTGATCGCCACCGTTGCGCTGTACGCCAGGCAGGGTTTGGAGCGCCCCAACTATGTCGCCTTGGCCACCAGCGGTAGTTACTATATCTAAAGGTTTTAGTACTGCTACACTGCGCTCGTTACTGGCTTCTATGGTACCAGCGGTAATCACTACTTCCGCAAGTTCGGTAGCCTCTTCACCCATTTTCAGATTCAGATCATACTCTTTGTTGTTGAGCTCAAGATCATAAAGGAGTTCCTCGAGACCCATAGCAGAGACCAAGAGCGTGTCTAGTCCTGTGGCATTGGTGCTGAAGTTGAATTGTCCGTTGGCGTCGGTGATGCCTCCATCTTTGGCTTGCTTGAGCATTAAAGTAGCATAAGCTACGGGTTTACCGTTATCAGAAGTCACTTTGCCCTTAATCACGCTTTGACCGGCACACCACGTGTAGGCCTGCAAAAGGAGGAAGAGCGTAAATAGTTTGTGGTATTTTATCCTGTTAGTCATTATAATCAATCGAGAATACTATTTTCTGGGTAATGTAATTTATAAAAAATTCATAATCCTAAAGACCAATATAGATGAACCTAAAAAGTGTTTTGTCCTAAATGGTCTTTATATTGGTAAAATTGAACAATCTTATATCGAATTTGTTCGGGACAAATATACTGAGCCTTGCAAACAGAAAAAAGAGAATGGTACTGAAGTGTAATTTTTGGGGACTGAAGCGGTGATATTGGATACATATGAATACTAGGATGGGTATAAAAAAATCCAAACGATCCCTTTCTTTAGAGATCATTTGGATTTTGTACTTTTGCTTTTCCTTCTTCACAACCTCCGTATTGTGTTAACAATCGGCGGCACCTCTCTGATCCATAGCTGATGAGAACTAAGCTGGTGTGTTCTCTGGATTTTTTTGAGTTTTCGTAATTAGCAGATGATGGGTGTGCAAATGATGGGTGTGATGTTTTTCATATACGTGTTGTTTGTTGTTGTTATTTGTACTAAATACAATACCCAATCCGCAGAGGTAACGATTTTTTGAAAATATTTTTAAATATTTTTAGAAGGGTCATTTCCAGCCCTCCCGACAAGTCGACGACAGGCTGTTCGAGGGGGAAGTCCAGTATATCATAGTTCTGTAGGTCTTCAGAAAGTAGCCCTGCGCTAACATCAACTTTTGCACCATCTCCAAAACTTCATCACATTGGCATGAAAGTCCCTTTTCGATGCAATGTCGTTAAGATAAAAAAAACGACTCTTGAAACGTTGGGTTTGAACGTTGCATGCCAAGAATGAACCCTGATAGGGGTTCAATATGAATAGCCGTAGGTGAAACCTACGGGTCAATGATGATACAATGAATTAGAACCCTGAAGGGGTTCAACTATACGTGATGTGGGTGTGCAAAGTATATTTTCCCATTACACCCATAGTTCGACCCCTTCAGGGTCGTGGCATACCCACCACATCATACCCCAGGTTTCCACCTGGGGCTATTAACATTCAACCACTGCGTGGTTGTCCATGGCGTGCTCTAAGTCAACATTAATTCCTTATCTTAACGACATTGCTTTTGAAGGAGGTAAGGGGATGGTTGTATGGAGTGGTTATATTTAGACCACGGGGTTGAAACCCGTGGAAATCAAACTCCGCAAAGGCATACTGCTGCAACTCTAACAGGGTTCAAAACCCTGTCAGAGTTGTGTGTAGCGATGGAACAAATATGAGTCCTTTTTAAGGTGCGTAATTTATACTATATTTTTTCAATATTGGGACTAAGTATTTTTTGAGTAGTTTTCATACACTATCTAGGGCGATGCTAGGGAGTTGCTAGGGAGCATCCTGCCTTGATCTATGCCTGAGACTGCAAGGAAGCGGGTTTTTCCTATTTAAAATAGCATAATTTTTGACAAAAACAAGGGTTCTGAAAAATTTGTTATATGTAATATAAGGGGTGGTATTTTGACATAAAAACATTTAAACAACTAATTATCAATATGATAAATAAAAATTGGTACGTATCGCCACTTCTATATTGGTAAATTGAGGTATTACTCACTTGATCGTTTGAGTCTGTCATATTAAGGGTTTTTGCTTATTTTTTATTTCCATTATTAGTTTTGAGTATGTATTTGATTTTTATGGGGATGCAATCGCCTTCTCGTTCGTCCTAGAAATCTTGAGGATAGGTTGTATTGGGCAAGAATTCAGGGCTAAGCTCTCATATTCATTAAATAATCCGTAGAGCGCTACGCTGATTCTACGGATAGATGGGCAGGAATCTGGGGCGCAGGCTCCTCAATCATCATTGGAAAATCCTTAGAGCGGCTCACACGATAGGAGAAGGTAGGTACAGGTTACGTCTGATTCTAAGGAGAGATGGGTAACAATAGTGCTGTTGTTCCATAGATATAGTACTACGTTTGTGTAGAAGTACCGCTGATGCTACTTAGACATAGTGCTATTTAACCTCAATTCGGGATAAGGGAAAACGTGTATTTCTTATATTTTTTTGTTTATG
>CAMFLX010000142.1 GCA_945957555.1 uncultured Cytophagales bacterium | reverse complement strand
TACTCGGGTAGACGAGTGTGCAGAGTGGGTGAAGCACTTGGCGGAAGCGTAGAAGGTATCTGCCGATGTGTAGAAGCACTTGGCAAAGCTGTAGAAGGACTTGTATACTCTGTTGAACGAGTATGCAAACGTGTAGAAGCACTTGGAACAGTAGGAGTAGGTCTTGGTATGTTCGGTGAAGCAATAGTATTTGTTCTCACAAGTGCACTCATTATTGGGTATGAAGGAGGCTTAAGCAGACCAAAAATCGTACGATCAATAAATCCTATAAGAATTTACAGAAATTGTATAATAAAGTCTCCCAAAATCTTTATACTTTTAGGTATTGAAAAAGATCATGTCCATAGCGCTACTGTGTGTATACTTGTGTTTTAACACAGGTCTTGCGGTGAGTCTGCATTATTGCGGAGGCAAGGTCTCTTCTATTTCAATAGGTGAAAAACAGAAAAAATGTGCTTGTGGCAAAAAGAAAATGGCCAAAAGCTGTTGTAAAGACAAGACCACCACACTTTCTATCGACGACGACCAGAGCCTGAGCCAAGATCATATTTTTCTTCCAGAGTATACTCCAATTATTTTAGATCAAAGTCTTTTTCACTACACAGTACAGGCTCAAGCAGCTATAATCAACAGTAACCACACACGTTTTTATGTATTTGAACATGGGCCACCTAAGACACCCATTTATATTCAAATCCGCGCCCTACTGATCTGATATTATATCATACCTCTTGGTATGGTCACACATTTCTGTGAAAGTGTGTTCTGTACCCAATTATTACATCAAATAAAATCAACCATTACATCAAGAATTTCAAAGCTTGGAACCTGTTTTAAGGTTTTTAAGCCCCTTTATTAATTTCTAAATAATCGTACAATGAAAGTTTTAAGAATCATTAGATGGGCCGTACTGGGAGTAGTATTGGGACTCTCATCAGCAGTAGCGCAAAACTACAAAGCGCCCAAGATCGATGCAGCGGGCATGATCTATGATAAAGACGGAAAACACATTGGTAGTGTGAATGCCAAGGGCGAAGTGATGGATACCGCAGGTACTGTGGTAGCCACTGTAAACGGAAGCGATGAGCTCATAGAAGTAAAGACTGGCAAGAAGCTCGGTAAAGCCGCTAAAAATGGCAACTATACCTCTTATTTTGTGAAAACATCCGATAAGGCATGGACGACCAGTGCACCTGCTAATGGCACCTGCTTGGTCAAAGATCAAAAAGGAAATGTAAAGGCAGAGGTTCATGAAAACTACAAACAGTATGGAGCTTGTGCCATACACTGCTTGCAAAACCACATGAAACCTGGCAAGGTAATGGAAAAGAAAGACAAGACAGCTGCCTATGCATGTCCAATGCACCCAGAAGTGGTTTCTGATAAACCCGGTAAATGCAGTAAATGCGGAATGGACTTGGTGAAGCAGAAATAATTTTATAAATAGATCGTCATTAACAGAAACATCAATGAAATCTTGTTGCGAAAACAGTGGCAATACCAAGAATAATTACCAAAAGTATGTAAAAGTGCTCTGGGTATGCCTCGTGGTAGTGGCTGTTGTTTTCGCAATATTTAATAAATAGGAATCCATAGATCATAAAAACATGAAATCAACAAAGAATTTCTTCGCCATTGTTATGGCACTACTCATCGCTGCAATCACTTTCAATCTTACAGCGCGCACCTTGGCTGACGACACCGCTACCTTCAAGGTATATGGTAATTGTGGCATGTGTAAAAAACGAATAGAAACCGCATTGTCCAAAAACAAAGACATCAAGAAAGCCACATGGGACGTGAAAACCAAAATGCTCACGGTGGTATACGATCCTAAAAAGATCACACTCGATGCCATCCACCAAATCGTAGCAGACGCTGGCCATGATACTGATAAGGTAAAAGCCAAAGATGCGACTTATAATAAGTTGATGGATTGCTGCCAGTATGAGAGAGAGAAATAAATTTCTTTCTCCAGAGAAGTTGGGGGTAATGGAAGTTTTAGTTTGCAATGTTCTTACTTTTCTTTGTGTGCCCAAAGAAAAGTAACAAAAGAAAGGGCACCACGAAAGCCAACTGCAAGATCGATTTGTCACACAAGCCCACCCCGCCCTGTCCATCGATCTTGCAGTTCGCACCTTTCGTGGACGGCCACACACGTAAGAGCGTTGGCTAAAACTGAAAACTCTTAAGTGTTTACTGGACTGGCCTTCAATCAAACGGCGAGGGGACTGTGTGTGGAGGCCAGATAATCCTCCTGTCCGAGGGCGAGGTACGAAGCCTGAGTCATCGGAGGATTGGCGGCTTGAGAGTGGTAAAGTCCACCGCTAGGTTTGATTGAGAGCCTTGACTTTTTGGTTCTTTTGTGTCAAGACAAAAGAACGAAGAAGAAGGCAAATTGAAGACCTTAAAATAAGGGAGACTTAAAATGGCGATGTTATCTTAATTGTTTATTAGGTAAGGAAGATGAAACGATAGTCTTCGCTTGTGTTTTTTAAAATAATAATAAGCTGTTATGTACAGCATGACAGCTTTATCTCAACAATATGGTAGAAAAACTCATTGATCTGGCACTCAAGAATCGACTGATAGTACTGCTACTGGCAGCGGGTCTATTCGCTTGGGGAATCTATTCGGCAAGTAAGAACCCCATAGACGCGATTCCTGATTTGTCAGAGAATCAGGTCATCGTGTTTACGGAGTGGATGGGTCGAAGCCCACAGGTCATCGAAGATCAAATCACCTATCCGCTGGTGTCGAACCTGCAGGGTATTCCCAAGATCAAAAATATCCGTGGCAGCTCTATGTTTGGGATGAGTTTCGTCTACATCATCTTTGAAGATAATGTAGATGTGTACTGGGCCAGAACCCGAGTGCTCGAAAGACTCAGCTTTGCCCAGAGGTTATTGCCACAAGATGTGACACCTACCTTAGGGCCTGACGGCACAGGTGTGGGGCATATATTTTGGTATCACTTGGATGCTCCCCATATGGATCTGGGAGAACAAAGAGCCTTGCAAGATTGGTATGTGAAGTTTGCCTTGCAAAACGTGCAAGGGGTGGCAGAAGTCGCCTCTTTCGGGGGATTTCAGAAGCAATACCAGATCGTGATCGATCCACACAAGCTCACTTACTATAACCTCACGCTGATGGATGTGTTGAAGACCATAAAGTCCAATAACAATGATGTGGGAGGAAGGAAGTTTGAAATGACCGATATGGCCTACATCATCAGAGGCTTAGGTTATATCAAAAACATTGAAGATATCCAGAACATGCCCGTGACTATGAGAAACTCCATACCCATTAGAATCAAAGACATAGGTAGTGTGCAAATGGGTGGCGACTTGCGCCTAGGCATCTTTGACATGAACGGCACAGGAGAGGTTGTCGGGGGCATAGTGGTGATGCGTTATGGAGAGAATGCAGACAAAGTCATCACTGCTGTAAAGGAGAAGATGAAAGAGGTGGAGAAAGGTTTGCCCGATGGCGTCAAGTTCAAGGTCTCATACGACCGCAGCACCCTGATCGAGGAAGCAGTTGCCTCTGTAAAAGGAACGCTCATAGAGGAAATGATCACCGTATCCATAGTGATTCTGCTGTTTTTGTTCCATTGGAGGAGTGCGCTCATCATCATCATTCAGTTGCCCGTTTCGGTGGCTGTGGGTTTTATTCTCTTACAAGCCTTTGGGGTTTCGTCCAATATTATGTCACTTACGGGCATTGCCTTGGCGATTGGTGTAGTGGTTGACGACGGTATCGTGATGGTGGAGAATGCCTACAGGCACATTGCTGAGGAACAAGAAGCGAGGGGGTGATTGATGGGGTATAAAAGCATAAGATGATCGTTCATCCCCCTGCCCCCTTCAAAGGGGGACTTCCCTTCCAATGTTAAAAAGTCTTGGTACTAGTGCAAAAGCTTAATGGAAAGTAAGGAGCTATTTTCTGAAGACATAAAGGGCCTTGAAATACTGGACGTCCCCCTTTGAAGGGGGTAGGGGGATGACAAACCTTGGGTTTCACTAGGGCTACTCATATTCTAGCACTCCGTGGTTGTCCTAATGCATGGTACAAGCTAAAATAAGGACATTGATTTTGTATTGAGGCAAGGCCATCATAAAAAATAAAATCCTTTAAGGATTAACATAAAGAAACAAATGAAGAATAGAATCAAAAAGCTATTTCAAAAAGATCCTGACCCGCTTACGGCAGAGGAAAAGCTTGCTCTGATCAATAGATCATCACAGCAAGTAGGGCCTGGGGTGTTTTATTCCACCATAGTGGTGATCGCCTCCTTTCTGCCCGTGTTCATGCTCACAGGTATGGAAGGCAAGCTCTTTCACCCATTGGCTTGGACCAAGACCTTCATCTTGATCGTGGATGCCTTTTTGGCGATTACACTTACGCCCGTGCTCATCTCCTTTCTGTTAAAAGGCAAGCTCAAACCTGAGCGCTTCAACCCCATTACAAGAACGCTGGAGAAAATCTACACACCTATCTTGACCTTCTGCCTGCGTTGGAGAAAAACAGTGATTGGGATCAACATCGCATTGCTTTTGACGGGGGGCTATATGCTCACACGCTTGGGCTCCGAGTTTATGCCACCTCTGGACGAAGGCTCGCTTTTGTTTATGCCAGTAACTTTGCCCGATGTATCGAACTCAGAAGCCAAACGTATCTTGCAGATTCAGGACAAATTGATCAAGTCTGTGCCAGAAGTGGAGCACGTACTGGGAAAGGCAGGTCGCGCGGCTACCGCTACCGACAACTCACCGATTAGTATGATCGAGACCATTATATTACTTAAACCTAAGTCTGAATGGCGCAAGGGATTGACCAAAGACGAGATCATCAATGAGCTGAATGCCAAACTCCAAATCCCTGGGGTGACCAATGGTTGGACACAGCCCATCATCAACCGCATTAACATGCTCTCGACAGGGGTGCGTACGGATGTGGGGATAAAAGTCTACGGACAAGAACTGGACTCGATTTATAGTCTCTCTCAAAAGATAAAAACAGCACTGAAAGATATAGATGGGATCAAGGACTTATATGTAGAGCCGATAGTAGGTGGTAAATACATAGACATCACCGTGAAGAAAGATGTCATAGGTCGTTATGGACTCAGTACTGATGACGTGAACATGGTTGTGGAAAGTGCCATAGGGGGCATGAACCTGACAACGACTATAGAGGGACGCCAGCGTTTTTCTGTGAATGCACGCATAGCACAAGCCTACAGGGGAAATATAGAAGAGATGAGGCGACTGCCGATACAAACCATGGCTTTTGGAACTATACCCTTATCGGAAGTGGCCGATATCAGTATCTCGGAAGGCCCACCGATGATCAATTCGGAAAATGCCATGCTCAGAGGGACCGTATTGTTTAACGTGCGGGAGCGTGACCTCGGAAGTACAGTAAATGAAGCACAGAAGACCTTGAACCAAATGATCACCAAAATGCCCAAGGGCTATTATGTAGAGTGGAGTGGTCAGTGGGAGAATCAGATCAGGGCCAATCAAACTTTGAAATGGATCATGCCTCTTGTGATCTTGATCATCTTCTGCGTCTTATACTTTACTTATAAGTCTATGAAGGAAGCTTTGGCTACCATGATCACCGTGCCTTTTGCTTTGGTAGGCGGGGTATTTATGGTATATTTTTATGGGGTGAACCTATCCGTAGCGGTAGCGGTAGGTTTCATTGCACTCTTTGGCATGGCTATAGAAACGGCCATGCTTATGGTCATCTATCTCAACGAAGCTATGCAACACCTCGTCCATGCCAAAGGCAACTCAAGGGAAAGCATCAGCAACGAAGACCTCAGGCACTACGTCATAGAAGGGGCGGCCAAGCGCTTGCGGCCTAAGCTCATGACGGTCTCCGTATCGCTCTTTGGTCTGATCCCTATTCTTTGGGCAAGCGGTGTGGGTAGCGATGTCATGTTGCCGATTACCATCCCATTGATAGGCGGTACCATCTCGTCGACCATCTATGTATTACTCGTGACGCCCATTATTTTTGAGCTCATGAAAGAATATGAACTGAACAAGAAGGGAATGATCGAAGTTCTAGATGTAAAGGAGTAAATTAGCCTTTATAACTCATAAACTCAAATGGATTTCTACAAAGAAAATATTGAAAGTATCAGCAAAGAGCTGGACACGTCTCCCGAACGGGGCTTAACAGATGCAGCAAGCAAAGAGCGTCTGGAGAAGTACGGCGAAAATACGATTCGTAAGACCAACAAACGTAATCTGTGGCTGGTGTTTTTTGAACAGTTCACCAACCTGTTGGTGGTTCTTTTAATTGTAGCCTCAGGTTTGTCGCTCTACTTGGGTTCGTACAGAGACGCCATTGTATTGTTTACCATCGTTTTGGTCAATGCCTTCATAGGCTTTTACCAAGATCTGAAATCGGAGAATATTCTCGCCTCCATAGGAGGACTCTTGGTGGAGAAATGTGTGGTGATCCGCGACGGTAAGAAGATGGAGATTCCGGTTAATCTGCTCGTTAAAGGTGACTTGGTCTCTGTTTCAGAAGGCAACGGCGTTCCCGCAGACATCAGGTTGGTACATAGCGTCAGCTTGTTTACCAACGATTTCATCCTTACGGGAGAATCTCAGCCCAAAGAGAAGGATGCAAACGCAAGCTATACGGATACCGCTCCTATAGCAGATAGGGACAACTGTATTTTTATGGGTACGACCATTGCCAAAGGAGAAGCCTTGGGTTTGGTATATGGTACAGGTATGGATACCGAACTAGGCAAAATCGCTGGTACTTCCATGCAGATCGTTTCGGAAATCTCACCACTGCAAAAGGAGATGAATACCTTGGCCTACAAGATCAGTATCTTAACCTTTGTCATCGGCATCACATTGTTTGTTTTCAGGATCTGGCAGCACGATACCATCACGGCCTCTTTGGTATTTGCCATCAGTATAGCAGCAGCTATGGTTCCAGAGGGCTTGCCTGCACAAATATCCATAGCGCTTTCATTAGGCGTACAGCGACTCGCCAAGCGTAAGGCTATTGTGAAGAAACTCTCCTCGGTAGAAACACTCGGCGCCGCTACGGTGATCGCCTCCGACAAGACAGGTACCATCACCAAAAACGAAATGACGATTACCTTTTGTCGTTTCGATGGACATGACTACAAGATCACTGGCACTGGATTCCAACCCAAAGGAGAAATCTTCGATATAGACTCCAATACACTCAACAAGCAAAACCTTGGAGATCGAAAGATTCAGTTTTTGTCTGGCTATTTGGCTTCTACCGCAAAGATCAACGCTCCAGACGAGTTCCATAATTCATGGTATGCCATTGGCGATCCTACTGAAGCAGCTTTTGCTACCTTGGCAGTAAAGGCTGGTTACCATCTGGAAGAGATAGACAATGATTACAAAAGAATACAATTGTTTCCATTCGACTCCGTACGGAAACGCATCTCTATCATTTGCGAACATAAAGGCAAACATGTGTCTTTTGTGAAAGGCTCCATAGAGTCTGTACTGGAAGCTTCTACCCAAATCACGGATAAAGGCGAGATCAAACCCCTTAACGATACAGAGCGGAATTATTTGCAGGAAATCGCAAGAACGCACGCAGCCAATGGACTGCGCATCATCGCCATTGCCTACAAAGACATGGCCACTGCAAAAGATAAATACGAGCCACAGGAGTCGGAGACGGATTTGATCTTTGCGGGATTTGTGTCTATGATGGACCCGCCCAACGAAGCTGTAAAAGAGGCCATTGCTGCAGCGTTTGATGCACAAGTTCGAGTGATCATGATTACGGGCGATAATGAAATCACCGCTTCAGCCATTGCTGATCAGATCGGAATTAAGAATGCCGATGGAAGTTTGCCAGAGATCATCAACGACAAGATCCTGCAGACCATTTCTGATGAGGACTTAAAGGTCAAACTTGAGCAACGTAGCCTGATCTGCTCCAGGGTATCTCCAGAGGAAAAGCTCAGAATCGTGAGCCTGCTGAAAGATCGAGGAGACATCGTGGCCGTTACTGGCGATGGGGTAAATGACACCCTGAGTCTCAAGAAGGCAGACATAGGGGTCGCCATGGGGCTCAAAGGTTCCAAAATTGCGCAAGAAGCGGCCAGTATGGTACTGTTGGACGACAATTTCTCTACCATCGTGTTTGCTATAGAGGAGGGAAGAACCATTTACAACAACATCCAGAAGAATGTTCGGGCCACACTAGCCTCCAATCTTGCAGAGTTGGTTTGCGTGCTCTTTGGTTTTGTGGGTGTATTCTTTAATCTCCCAATTGTGATCTTGGCCATTCATATTCTATTGATAGATCTGATCGGAGAGATGTTGCCATTGATTGCCCTTAGTTTTGATCCCGCAGAGAAGAACCTGATGCTCAACAAACCAAGAACCCAAGGGCAAATGGTCAATCGAAAGGTAATGATGTCCATACTGGGTTCTGGACTGGTTAGGGGACTCATTGCTATAGGCGTTTTCTTTTTAATATATCAAGTGAATCAAGGTAACGCCATTCAGCACCAAAAGGCGGTAACGGGTACATTTATTACCATCATCATCACGCAGTTCATCAATATATTTAGTATGCGGACTGATGGCTTTGTATTGAATAAATATCTGTTTAGCAATACCTATTTGTTTGGTGGTATTTTGATGTCCACTTTGTTGATGTTCCTCATCATCTATCTGCCCTTCTTCAATTTGTACTTACATACAGGGCCTTTGTCGCTAAGGGAATGGCAGTATCCATTGATGGGTGCAGGCTTGTATCTGGTTTTATATGAATTATCAAAAGGTCTAAATCTATGGTTTCGAAAAAAGACATCAGTAGGGCTTTAGCTCAAAAACTAAATATGGTGTGTTTGGAAGGTGCGGTGCTCCTGTGTTTGCCGCTTTGTGGCGTTGCGCAAGTACTCAAGTTTGATTCTGTGCGTAATGTGATCATTGCGAACAACCCCGAACTCAAAATGTATCAAAATCAGGCCAAAGCCTTTGATGCAATGGCCGAAGGCGCCATGGCTTGGGACGCCCCACAGGTCGGTGCGGGCTTTTTTATGACCCCCTACAACCCCATGCTTTGGAAACCCCAAACCATGGTGGTCGATGGCATGTCAACCCCGAGTCCTGGTATGGGTAACATTATGATCCAAGCCAAACAGATGATCCCCAACAGGTCTCGACTAAAGGCAAATCAAAATTACCAGCAAGCCATGTCTTCGGTAGAAAACGAAAGCAAAAATGCGGCGGCAAATAACCTGATGTTTCAGGCCAAGACGGCTTATCTAGAAACACAGATGATCGATCGGAAGCTGAAAGTCTTGGAAGATGCGAAGCACACTCTTGAGGTCATAATTCAGCTTGGGGAAAAGAAGTTGGCATACAACCAAGAAAACCTGTCCAGTATTTACAAAGCCAAATCGCAAGCGGCGCTCTTGGAAAAAGACAAGTGGATGATGGAGGGCGAACGCAAACAAAAGCTCTATAGGCTGAATGGTTTGATGAATCGCTCCAAATACGAGCTCTTTGCGGTAGATACCAGCATTACGATCAAAGATTATGAACAGCAAGAGCTTGATACCATAGCTTTGGCCTACAACCGCAGCGATCTATTGGTCATTGACCAAAATATAAAAGTTGCTATGCTCAAGCGAAAGGTAGAGCAAGCCAAGAGTCGTCCTGATTTTGGAATAGAATACGGCCACATGTTTGCCTTTGGCAACAATGCCAACCTGTTCAACTTAATGGGCATGATGAGCATACCCATAGCACCATGGTCCTCCAAAATGTACAAGTCTAGCGTAAAGGCCAATTGGTTTGAGGTGGAGGCCATGCAAAATGAAAAGGAGGCTATGCTTACAGAGTCCATTACCATGTTGCAAGGTATGAAAAGTGAATTGACCTCAGCCAAGTATCAATTGAAACTGTACAAGGAAATGATCTTACCCACTTTGACAAAAACTTATGATGTAGCCATGCTGGCCTACGAAAACAATACAGGGGAGCTGTTTATGGCCTTGGATGCCAGGATGAACCTACAGATGGCGCAAATGCAGTACTGGGACACGATGTTGAATCTTTTAAAACTTCAAGCGGAATATGAAAAGCAAGTTCAGATATTTTAATCCTTTCTCCTCCATGGGAAAGCTCTGGGTAGTGGGTATGCTCCTACTCTTAACCATAGGAAGCTGCGACAGAAAAAAAGAGGCGCATGAAGGGCATGATCATGATATGGGTGGCAAAGTGATGTATACCTGCCCCATGCCAGAAGACTCCGTGTTTAGCGACAAGCCCGGCACCTGCCCTAAATGTGGTATGGAACTGGTAAAGATGGAAGCCCCACATACACATGAAGGCGCGAAATATACTTGCCCTATGCCTGAAGACTCTGTATTCAGCGAGAAGCCTGGCACTTGCCCCAAGTGTGGCATGGACTTGGTGGAAATAGAGCCTAGTCATACACATGGAACATATACTTGTCCCATGCCCGAAGACTCGGTGTTCAGTGATAAGCCTGGTACTTGCCCCAAGTGTGGTATGGAGCTAGTGCCTGTGGCTGGACAAAAAGATATAGATACAATGGCCATGCTGGTGCAACCTACGAATCATTATGTAGTCTCCTCTTTAAAACCTATAGTGCCTTCATCAGATAAAATGGGTAAAACTATAGAGGCTTTGGGCTATTTGACTTACAACCCCAACTATGCCAGCAGTATTTCTGCAAGAGTAGCAGGTAGGGTGGAGAAGCTCTATGTGCGTTACAACTTCCAAAAGGTACAAAAAGGTGAAAAGCTATTGGAGCTGTACAGCCCAGAATTGCTCACGGCACAGAACGAATACTTGTATTTGCTCAAGTCTAAAGATGCTATGGATGATTTATCTAAAGAAGCTGCTAAAGCAAAATTGTTGAACTTGGGCATGAGTCATGAGACCTTGATACAGCTGGAGAAAGCAGGGAAGGCGAATCCATACGTACCTATTTATGCCGCATCGGCAGGGCATGTACATTTTCTGTCGGAGAATAACGATATGTCGGCACACGCACTTTCTTGGCCAGGCAGCACTACTGGCAGCAGTGCCATGGGTAAAAGAGGAAATATGGATGCCCTCCAAGAGGTCTTGCGTGAAGGCAACTATGTGAAAAAGGGAGATCCCTTGTTTGTTATTGCCAACGAAACAGGTATCTGGGCCTTGTTCAAGATCTTGCCTTCAGACATTGCCTACATCCATAAAGACGATGCGGTGGAAATCAATGTGAATCAAAGTGAACACCAAGGTAAGGTAGATTTTATAGAAAAGTCATTTGACGCGGGTGCAGATTTCTATACCGTAAGGGTGTATATGGCTTGCGATGATCACTTGGATCTGCAAATTGGCACGCTCATCCGTGGCAAGATTTCCATTCAACATAAAAAGCAAGAAACGGTATGGATTCCCGCCAAGTCAGTACTTAATCTGGGTAAAGACAAATCAGCGGTTTTTGTGAAGAAGGATTTGGGCTATGCGGCCAAACAGATCAGCACTGGGAAAAACGTAAACGATTGGATAGAAGTAGTACACGGCCTGTTGCGGACTGACAGTATAGCTCCTGTGGCCTCTTACCTGGTAGATAGCGAAGCATTTATCATTACAGACGAACAATAATAAGGCGATGAAGAAGATCATATTATACATAATCGCAGTCCTCTTGTTACTAGGCTGCAAAAGCAAGGACGAACATGAAGGCCATGCACATGCTGGGCCGAAGGTGTACTATACCTGTTCTATGGATCCGCAGGTTATGGAGACGAAGCCAGGGAAGTGTCCCATCTGCCACATGGACTTAACACCCATTACTCTAGATCAAATGCAAAGCAATGGCATCAAGCTCAGTGAGGAACAGGTACGTCTGGCCAATATCAAAACCAAACCAGTGGTCTTGGGCTATATAGACCAGCAGGTTTTTGCCACTGGTGTTGTAAAGGAAAATGAGAACAATGTACACTTTGTAGATGCCCGGGTGGATGGGAGGATTGATAAACTGTACTTCAAAACTAAAGGCGCAGCTGTAAGCACAGGACAAGTGCTCTATGAGATCTATTCCGAAATGTTGGCCGCTACCCAGAGCGAATTCATCAACAATTGGAAATCGCTTGCCCAAAGTCCTAATGATACACTTTTGCAGAGCATCCACCAAACGGCCAGCCATAAGCTGATGCTTTGGGGGCTCAGTGAAGGGCAAATAGAACAACTCAAGACCCAAGAACATCCCAAGATTCCCTTTCCCATCTTCAGTCCTGTATCTGGTGTCATCAGGGCCTTGCGGGTTTCGGAAGGCAGCACGGTGATGGAAGGGCAACCACTCTTTGAGCTGACCGCATATAAATCGCTATGGGTAGATGCACAGTTCTATGCCGACGAAACCGCCAATATCCATTCGGGAAGTGTGCTCGATGTATTGGTGCAAGGTGCTTCAGGAGCCGCCATCAAAGGCAAGGTGGTGCAGGTATTGCCACAGGTGTCTCCTTCTTCTACGGTAAACATCGTACGAATCCTCATCAATGCTGAGGATCCATGGGTACGTCCAGGCATGCAGGCAGACATCGCATGGCACAAAGAGGGTGAGAAATCATTGATTGTTCCTTCGAATGCCGTCATTCGCGAAGCGAAAGGCAATACCGTGTGGGTCAAAAACAAAGACGGCGTATATGAACCCAAGATGGTGCACATAGGAGAGGTATCTGGTGCTAGGGTAGAAATCCTGCATGGTTTAGAGGCAGGCGATGAAGTTGTTTATTCAGGTTCCTACTTGCTCCAGAGTGAATACATCTTCAAAAAAGGCAACAACCCCATGGCTGGGCATGAGATGTAGTTTTAGAGTAAAGAGTAAAGAGTAAAGACACAAGAGTCAAGACACAAGAATCAAGACTACGCTTTACGCCAATGAGAGTGTCTCCACTATCATTTTTGCCCTCAGTTTGTGACTGACTACAACAACCCACCAATAGAAGAAATCGCAAATCAACCTCGTAGAGGCGAGCGATATTCACTTTTCAGTCGTCAGTATACAGTTTACAGTACAGATCGTCACTTCATTCAAAATTTATAACTCAACATTTATAATTCCGGTGCAGCTGGTCAGTTGTCGGGAGTAGCCATGTAGTTGTTGGGACTAGCCATGTAATTGTTGGGATTAGCCATGTAGTTGTTGGGACTAGCCATGTAATTGTTGGGATTAGCCATGTAATTGTTGGGATTAGCCGTGTAATTGTTGGGATTAGCCGTGTAATTGTTGGGATTAGCCGTGTAATTGTTGGG
>CAMFLX010000141.1 GCA_945957555.1 uncultured Cytophagales bacterium | reverse complement strand
ACAAAAAGATATAAGCAATACATGTTTTTCCTTATCCCGAATTGAGGTTAATATACACCATGGACAAGTCACGTAGTGACGGAATATTGGTAGAAAACATCTCAAACCAAATTCTAAGTCGCGTAGTCGACGGCATAGTGTAGCTCTTGCTCTCACCATGAATTTGGTTGTTGTCGACAGTCTCAAATTTCTGTGTACAAAACTATCTCGTCGCTACGCGACTTAATTAATGAACCTCATTATTGGCTACCAATATTCCGTCACTACGTGACTAAGTTTCTTCGTATACCATTACAGTGATTATAAAATTGATTTACACAAGTTGTATAAAACAAAATGTAGGAGCATAAATGTATTTGGGCCAAATAGGTCCAACCTTTCATGACTCTGGGAAAAAATACCGCTTCAGTACTTGAATCTTATTTTCCGTTTCCTGATATTCCTTATCAGGGTCGGAATCTTCAGTTATTCCTGCACCAGCATAGAACCTAACCCTGTCATCCATGATTTTTGCACAACGAATATTTACATAGATCTGGGTTTCATTTTGAATATTGATGGCACCCAGAAAACCAGAGAAGTACTCTCTACGATGGTTCTCATGTTCTTTGATAAAATGTTTGGCAGGCTCTAATGGCATGCCACAAATGGCCGAAGTAGGATGAAGCAGCTTGAGCATCACGCTGGGCAATTGTGGAAACGCGAGGGCGTTCATGTCCACAGTAAACTCCGTTTTGAGGTGTAATACACTCCCTGCACGTACCGTCTTTGGGCCTATGTCCTCATATTCGCGAAGGCGGATCTTCTTGAAACATTCTATGATATATCGGGTCACAAGCGCCTGCTCCTCTATTTCCTTTTGGGTCCAAGAAGCGGCATTCAAGTCCCGGCCCTCTACGTATTGCTGTGTACCTGCCAATGCAACGGTTTTAAAGTAAGTACCATCGCTTTTGACCAAGATTTCAGGACTGGCACCCACCTGTATACCTACTGATGGAGCATACAACAAACTCACAAATGCGTTAGATTGATGGCAAAGGTTCATAAAAACATTGGCAAGATCCAGTTTCTGAATGAGGTGCTCCTGTGTGCGAGAGATCACCACCTTTTTGAAGTTCCCCTTATGGATCTCGGCAACAGCTTTTTGCACATTAGCTTTGAAAGAGTCGGCTACTTGGGCGATCACTTGCGGACTTACCGAAGCTTCTTCAAAGGCTCTTTGGGGCAGTGCGCCCAACTGTTGTTCTATCTTTTGTGCAAAGCCCTCTTTGTGAGGCAATACAAATTTTTCATTTAAACTGTTGAGGTAGTAGTCCCTGCTGAAAAACAGAGGTTTGGCATCTTCAAGATCAAAGGGTACAATGCAGAAACCAGACTTGGGATATTCTAGGTCAAAATCATCAAACAATTGCTCTTCTTCCGAAAGCAAAAGATGGATACATGAAGTATCAGGAGTTTTCCAAGCTACAAAAGACCAGTTGTTGGTACGCGCCAGTTCCAAGAACGAAGCCACCTTTTGTGGAAATGTCAAATGCTGAAGTATCTCTGTTGTAATCAATGTTATTTACTTAAAACCGCCAATGTTAACCGACTCACACAAATTAATTTCCCCTCATCATTGGTAATCTTGATATCCCAGACCTGAGTTTTTCCTCCCAAATGCAGAATAGAAGCTTTGGCATATACGAAACCTTCCTTTACAGGTCTGAGATGGTTGGCATTGATCTCTAGCCCTACGCAATATTTGTTTTCGAAGCCTACACAGCAGTTGCCAGCGATGCTACCAACAGTTTCAGCAAGCACCGCAGAGGCGCCACCATGCAAAACACCAAAAGGTTGCTTGGTCCTGTGGTCTACAGGCATGCGTGCCACTATATATTCGGGACAAACTTCCGTAAAAACGATGTCGAGGTGTTCCCCCATGTTCCCCTTGCCAAACTGGTTCAGGTATTCGAGTGTAATGGATTCTGGAATCATAATTCTTTCACAAATCTAACAAAAGAACTGAAAAATTGTTATTATAATTCATTGATTGCCATAAATCATTAAATCGTATATTTGCAGAAAATTTCACTCTTAATGTTAAAAAATATATTCAAGCTAAGCATTTTAGCGTTTTCGTTGGCATCGGTGATGTCATGCAAAAAAAGTAGTTCCAGCAATGAAAATCCATGTGGAATCACAGATATTACAGTTTTTAGTCTTGACAAAGACAGGGTTCTTGGTGCTCAGGTAGACTCAACAATCAGAGCCACTCCTGCAGAATATGCCATATTAGACTCAAATAAATTTCCTTTAGTATACCAAGAACTACATAAAATCAAAGATGATTTCTTAAACAGTGGCAAGATCAAGCATAAAGACGATTTTGCATGGAAACTCAGGGTCTTGAAAGACGATAGTACCCTCAATGCTTTTTGTACTCCAGGTGGTTATATTTATGTGTATTCGGGTATTATCAAATACTTGCCCACCTTAGACGCTTTGGCAGGTGTTATGGGGCACGAAATGGCGCATGCTGATCAAAGACACTCTACAAAAACCATGACCAGAGAGTATGGTTTACAAGTGATAACGGATATCGTTTTGGGTAAAAACCAAGGCAAACTTACCGAGTTAGCTAAAAATCTTAAAATGTTGCAATACAGTCGTTGCCATGAGTCGGAAGCAGACAGCTACTCCGTAGAATATTTGGCAAACGGTACCAGCCCAGCCTTTCAGTGCGATGCAACTGCAAGATTCTTCGAGATCATAGCAGCCAATGGCGGTTCTAAAACACCAGAATTCCTAAGTACGCACCCAAATCCTGACAATAGGGTACAAGCGATCACTGACAAAGCAAAAAGTCTTGGTTGCAAAACCGAAGTATACGACGCAGGTGGTGCAAAAATCAAAGCAATAGTAAACACATTAGTATATTAATTAAATTAATGAGACAATCAGATATAAATCTCAAGGTATTACTTGACTCCAACAACATTCCAGATACAATCACGTGGGAAGCTACAGATAAACCTGTAGACACCACCTCAGATTGTAAGGCAGTATCACTAAACATATGGGATACAACAGGTAAAGGTACCATGCGAATGGATCTTTGGACCAAAGAAATGCCTGTAAATGAAATGAAGAGGTTTTGTATAGAAGTGATTGCTGGTCTGGGTGACACCGTAGCCAATGCAACCAATGATCAGTACATGAGTTCGGAAATTGGTGACCTTTGTACAAGGCTGATCAAGCACATCAGAGAGGAAGAAAACAAGAAATAAGTCATTAATGAGGATTATAAATAAAAGAGGCCTTCCATTTGGAGGCCTCTTTTGTTTATATGCTTTGTTGCGATCGGCTTATACCGCTACATTGTTTTCTCTCAATGCGTCGTTAAGCGAAGTTTTAAGATCCGTACTTTCTTTTCTTTGACCGATGATCAATGCACAAGACACTTGGTACTCACCAGCAGGGAACTGCTTGGTATATGAACCAGGAATGACCACAGAACGAGGAGGAACATAACCTCTGTATTCTTTAGGCTCAGAACCTGTAACGTCAATAACCTTAGAATTGCCAGTAATAGCTACGTTAGAGCCCAATACAGCTTCTTTGCCGATTCTAGCACCTTCTACCACAATGCATCTAGAGCCGATAAACGCGCCATCTTCAATGATCACAGGGGCTGCCTGTACAGGCTCTAGCACACCACCGATACCCACACCACCACTTAGGTGTACATGTTTACCAATTTGTGCACAGCTACCAACCGTAGCCCATGTATCCACCATAGTGCCTTCATCCACATAGGCACCTATATTTACATAAGAGGGCATCAAGATCGTCCCTTTAGCCAAATAAGCCCCATAGCGCGCAACTGCTGGAGGCACTACCCTTACACCTAGTTTCTCGTAGCCTTTTTTCAAAGCCATTTTATCATGATATTCAAAGGGCTCGCATTCCATTACAGACATCTTCTGTAGAGGGAAGTACAAGATCACTGCTTTCTTGATCCATTCGTTCACCTGCCATGAGCCGTCCTTGGTAGGTTCTGCAACTCTGCGAATACCTCTGTCGAGCTCGTCGATGATGGTCTTAACCGCAATAATGGTCTCTTGCTGTGACAGCAAAGAACGATCGTTCCAAGCTTTTTCTATGATGTCTTTTAAATCTGTCATACTGTAAAAAATAATCGAGGTCAAAGTTTATTTTAAATTATAAAAATTGCAAATTTATTTTTTGTAAAGCCACATTATTTGAAAAACGAAGTCCATAAGATCGTATTTGCCTCCGTACTCAAACCTTGCGACGACGCCCGAACCTTTGGTAGGTTGGCAAAAGCTTTGTCTTCTAAAAAAAATGTGGAGATACATCTTGTGGGCACACGATCGCAAACTCCTGCTCAGGATGCATCCTTTGTTTTTTGGCCACTTTTTACTTTTCAGAGGACTTCACTAGGACGGTTGTTTACAGAACCTGTTTTTTTACGGCAGCTCTTAAAAATCAAACCCAAAACTGTTATCGTGTCTACCTACGAGCTACTGTGGGCAGGACTTGTCTATAAGTGGATGACAGGTGCTCAACTGATCTACGATGTACAAGAAAACTATATGCTCAATGTACTCACTGGAACTTTGCAACCCAATTGGCTTAAAAGGCTGGCTTCAGCTTATATTCGACAAAAGGAGAGCGCCCTTTCGCATGCCGTAGACCATTTTATTTTGGCAGAGCAGTGTTATGTAGAAGAATTGCCCTTCATCGCGGATAGATATACGGTTATTGCAAACAAAGCCGATCTTTCTGTATTACAGCATCGCGTTGAAAAGCCGAATAACGTATTCAATGTGTGTATCACAGGCACTTTAGGGAAAACCTATGGGACGATTACCGCCATTAAAGTTGCACAGAAACTTAAGGCATCCATACCCAACTTGGAGTTGACAGTGATGGGGTACTGCGCTGATGCAAAATACCTGACAGAAATAATAGAAGCTGTAAAGGATGCGGATTATATACATTTGGTAGGAGGGGTACATTTGGTTGCTCATGAAGACATCCTTAAGCTAACGGCCAAGAGTCATGTCGCCTTTATGTTTTATGAGAGCAATGAAAGCTTTATAAACAAAATACCCTCTAAATTTTACGAATGTATAGCTTTGGGGACCCATATACTCACTTCTCAAAACCTTAAATGGTCTCAATTCCTGTCTACATACCATGCTGGTATGGGCGTAGACCCTCATTTGGTTGATGCACAAAGCCTTAATTTATTGTTGCAAAAACCTTGTTTGAATGATGATTTTATTTTTTTTGAAACAGAGAAACAAAAACTTTTAGCACTCGTTTAGGCTTTCAAATAAAGGAATTGAAAATCAAAAGAATTGCATAATTCTAAATGAATTTAACTAAGTTTGAACAATTTTTAGAACCATGAAGTACGCCTATAGGATCTTAATCATCATACAAATAGCGATTATTACACAGTTCATCTATTTTGAACAACAAATACCAGGCTTCGTAACGGTTTCGTTTAATGAGAACCCAATTCCCTACGATATGTTGCCTCCCGAACGCACATTTTTCATCGTGACGTATTTGAGTGTGTATGCCGTTCATTTGATCATTGTAGAGCAGATCTTTAGGAGGAGAGACAATACCGTAGTCTGGTCTAAGGCAGGCTTACGCATCACGATACAGTTGGGCTTCACAATATTATTCTACTTTTTATACATTGCCATTTTTAGTAATCTCAAGACTCGACATCATATCGAGAGTATTCTAAGTATAGAGGAGTTTTTTAGATACAGGATCATCATTACTTTCATACTCATGGTTCCGGTACTGATCTCGATGCTCATGTTTAAGATGTATTCCATAGGCAAGAACACGATTATCTTAGTGAGTATTTCAAGTATTTTCACCATCCTACTTTCTTTGGCGATTATATATTTTGAGCAAGGCTCTATGCTAGGCAATCTCAACGATATCGAAGAAGAAAGAAGAATTATTACCAATGTATTACCTATAGATATTGCCATTGGTTTTATCCTTTGGCGCGAATCGCGACGCAACCTCAGACTGGACTCCCTAGAGCATAAAAGCCACGCCTAGGGTAAGGGTTAATGTATATTGATTTTGGTTGTTGATTTTTTGCTCTCATTTCAAAGTGTACGAGGAAATAGAGGCTTTTGAATAATTGGTGCTCTAGCGTGCGAGTTGATGGATAGGGTGAAAATGGAAGTTATCGTATTTGTTTTGGTACATTTTAAACTAAGGAACAACCCTGAGAAGGGTTGAATATGAATAACTTGTCCCGAACTTCTCGGGAGCCTAGGTGAAACATAGGGCTATGTTGAGGTGCGTATGCCACGACCCTGAAGGGGTCGAACTATGCGTGATGTGGTTTTTGTAGCTAGTTATCCATGGGACCCATAATTCAACCCACTACGGGGTTGGAGATGTAAAACTTGCCTTGTTTCCCCGTGCTTCGCACGGGGCTATTCACATTCAAGGCCTTCAGCCTTGTCCCTGCATCAAGTAATCATCAAATCAATGATTTTGTAACGCATACCTGTTAGATGTCAAAGTCAATCCCGACCGTTTCGAGATTGCATGAAGCAAATTGCGTTAAACTTATCTGGTCAACCTCACATAATCTGCCAAGAAGTTTTTTAAAAACTGTAAATAGCTCTTCTCTTTAATCTCTATCTGAAGCTCCAGTTTTAGTTTCTCAGCCAGATCTTTGATAATCTGGGAAGTAGTTTCATTCTTGTATTTTCCGTACCGATCTATCACATGTTTTATGGCTAAGGCATATTCGTCGTTGATTCTGATGGCTTGAGGGTAAGTGATTCCCACATCTGGTGCTTCTGTATGCATTTTTAGGAGTTCTGCAAGAGACACCTTGTTGGAAGGCTTTAGTTTGATCACCGTAGTGTTAGCTACTACGTCGCCCAAGCGTTGCCCCCGCTTGGAAGAGCTGATTACAAACATGGCAAAAAAACCCCAAGACATGGTAACATCTATAAGTTTAAAGCCCCAACGGATGAAAAAATCGTTAGGAGTGGCTTCCCGGCCATTGGTTTTGATAATTTTGATACCTAATGCTATTTTCCCGACCGATCTTCCCCCTAAGAGAATTTCCTGAATGATGATAGAGCCAAAGAATATAAATATGAGAAGAACATAGACCAAAATCATGAGGAAACTTAAGGAACTTCCACTGGCGTTTGCGGCCATAACACCTACTAGGATGAAAAAAGTGGTGACCATGATTGCAAAATCTATGAGGAAGGCAATGGTCCTTTCTAAGGCTGTGGCTGTTTCAAATTCAATGGAAACATTTTGTGAGGTTTTTATTTCTATATTTCCCATATAATAAATAGATTTGGTAAAATTAATTTTTTTTAGTGAAAGAAAAAGACTTTATAAAACAAAACCAGGAAAAATGGAAGAATTTTGAAGCAAAGTCGATCAACCCTAAGCCTGATACCTTAGCCGAAAACTTCACTCAAATTACCGCAGATCTTTCTTATTCTAGGACCTATTATCCACATAGATCCATCAAGCTTTATCTCAACGAAAAGGCCAGTAACTTTTTTATAGATATCTACAAGTCCAGAAGCAGTAGCTTGAGGAGTTTTGTAAACTTCTGGAGGTACGAGGTGCCTAGCATTTCATACTTGCATAGGTTTGAGCTGTACATAGCGCTCTTGGTATTTACTGTCGGTTTTCTGATCGGTGTATTCTCCTTTTATAAAGATCCAGACTTTGCCTCTTACATATTAGGGCCAGACTATATCGCCATGACAGAGGAGAATATTAAAAATGGAGATCCTATGGGGGTTTACAAACAAGGGGATCGCTTTGAGATGTTTTTTCGCATCGCCATTAACAACCTTCGGGTTTCATTTATGGTATTCCTTTTTGGGTTGTTTTGGGGCATAGGCTCTCTTGTTGACATACTTTGGGAATCTATTCGTTTGGCTTGCTTTATGTTTTTCTTCGTCAAGCGAGATGTTGGTTTCAATTCCTTTACCTCCATATTCATGCACGGTGCCATAGAAATCTCCTCCTTGATCATCACAGGAGCAGCAGGTTTTATCATGGGTAAAGGTCTCTTGTTCCCAGGTAATTACGGTCGTTTTCAATCTTTTCAGATGTCGGCCAAGAGAGGTATCAAGATCATTCTGAGCCTCATGCCTTTCTTCCTTTTTGCAGCTTTTATAGAAGGATACATCACCAGACTCACTAACATATCACCGATCCTACGTTTGATCTTTGTACTCCTTTGTTTCGTATTTGTAGCCTTTTACTTTTTTATATATCCGAGATTTGTGGTTAAAAAACCTGAAGCTATCAAATACTTGAGTCCTGAGAAAATACAAGATATCGTGAAAGAGACCCCAAACAAATACGGGATCATGAAAAGCGATGAGATCTATAACAGCGCCATCACTTTTTTGCTGAACAAATCGGGCAAGTTTATCTTAAACGCTGCCATTGTTGCCTTATTGCTCAGCCTTACGCTGTATTACTTCGAAAAACAACAGATCGTTACCAATAGCGAAATCGGTATGAGTAAAAACTTTGGCGATTTTTTTGCTTGGCCATTTACACGCATCTCATTCATCTTCAATCACTACAAGAATCACTTTTTGGTGGCCTACAGTATCTTTTTACTGGGCATCCCTTTCGTGTTTAATAATGTTCATAATTCGGGTTTCAGCAAGGAAAGTCTTTTGTCATACCTCAATTTGGTATTGATGAGTCTGATATTTACCTCATTGATGTTTTTCTATACAGCATATTATACGCTTTTCTTCTTTTGTTCAAGTTTGTATTTTATTTGTACCTATATCATCATTTCGGAGAAAAAAAACTTCTTCTCAGCCATATTAGATACCTTTTCTGCCATCAAAGAAAATTTTGGATTGTATCTTGGGGTTAATATCGTGTTTTTATTCGTGGCCTTGGTATTCTTGCTTATGTCTTTCTCCCCGTTATGGATTTACTTTACTTGGTTTACTGGCTTTGTATTTGAAGAGTCGGAAAACAATGATGTTCAATATTATGTATTTACCTTTTTTGTGTTCTTGATTGCGATATATTCACTCTTTATTATGTATGCGAGCAATGTATATCTCTACGAAACCCTTAAAGAGATTAAGGGGGGCCAAAAGCTCAAAAGTTTAATACAGAAATTAGCCCCGATTAGAAGGTCATGAAATACCTGTTTCTCATATTTTTGATGTCCATAGGTCATTTTGCACTTTGCGATAGCGTTTCAGAGGAAGCTTGGCAGGAGGAGAAGAAGGACTATGTTTACAATAAGAAAAAGAAGGAAGAAGAAGTACCTGAAAAAAAGATGTCAAATACCAGCTCTGGTAGTGAAAAAATTCCAAATTCCTCATCCAATCTATCTTGGCTTAAGTTTTTAGGACATCCCAATTTTCTGTATGCGGTTATTTTGATCGTTATTCTCACTGTTTTGGCTTTGTTGTTGAAGAATATTACCATCCCTCAAAAGCTCAACAAGGTGGAAATGCCACATATGGATGATAAAATAGAGGAGCGGCTTATGGAAACGGATATCGATCGCCTCATACGCCTTGCCTTGGAAAATGGTAACTATCAATTGGCCATACGGTATACTTTTTTGAAAACATTGAAAAGCCTTGTAGAACATGGTAAGTTGAATTGGAAAAAACAATATACCAATAAAGACTATCTCACACAGTTGTATCAAACAAACTATTACGAGGGTTTTAAGGCTATTGTGTATACGTATGAAAGAAAGTGGTACGGTGAAAATAGGTCCACGATGGAGGAGTTTGAACACTACAAAAACAGTTGCAAACAATTAAATCCTAATCTATGAATAAAAGGACAATTGCGATACTGGCTGTCATAGTTCTGGTTTTACTCTGCATCGGGCTATTTGTATATTTTAGTGACAATGACAATTACTCTTGGAGTAAATCCTATAGGTCAGAAAAGCGCGAGCCTTACGATATCCAATTGTTTCAGAGCCTTTGTGCGCGTATAGATAAGAACCAGTCTGTAGAAGAGGTGAGTGTTCCTTTTTCTGTATTTCAGAAAAACATACGCAAAAGCAGTGAAAAGGGCAATCACTTGTTTATCCATTTGGGCGATTTCAGAAGTTTTGACAACGAAAATGCCGACAGCTTAATGGCTTTCGCTCGAATGGGCAACACAGCCTTGATTTTTGAGGAATATGGCGGTTCAAACTTAACTACGATCATCAATAAGCTCAATGGTTTCAGTAGGAAGAAATATAGCTATTATGACTACACCCAGCCTGAAACAGAAGACGAAACACCTGCGGTTTTAGATTCTAACACTTATGAAACCACTACCGATACTGTGAGTACAGCGGAAGTCGATACCAGTAATACTGCTTATATTGAGGATAGCGTATCGGCAGATATATCAGATATGTCCGATTCGTTGAATGACGTGGTCGTGGATACAACGGCCGTAGCAGATGCATATGATGAAGAATTAGCGACTGGATCGGAAGACACAAGCTATTATTTGAATACGGCAAGGTATATCAAAACATTAACTGATAGTTGCGTAGTTTTTGACTTTACGAAACTAGGTTTAAAGCCTAAGGGTACCTTGAGGCATTGCTATTACAACGATTTTGAGCCAGATTCCACTTATTATAATTATTTCAATGATTCTTTATTGAATATCACACATCAAGGAAGAGTATATGAAGGTTTTGAGCGTTTGGGTACTCTTAGGCAAAAATCTGTAATGCTGCGCTACAAGGTAGGGAAGGGGTATATCTACCTGTGTACACAACCCATACTCTTAAGTAACTATTTCTTGAAGGAAAGAGAAGGTTTAGCATTTTTCAATGCGCTGTTCGATCCCTTCCACAAGCCCAATATTTACCAAAACAAGCACACTCATTACGAGAAAAATGACCAAAAGAATAAGAACTTTACGCCTCTGAGATATGTGCTCTCCCAAGAGCCGCTTAAGTGGGCTTTCTATATTTTTATTGGGCTATTGATCGTATTCTTTATTTTCTTTTCAAAAAGGAGACAAAGGATCATACCAGTACTGCCGTTTAAGGAAAATAGTACCATCGAATATGTAGAGACAATCAGCAGGCTTTACCAAAGTAAAAAGGCCAATAGGGATATTCTTACGATTATGGCCAAAAACTTCTTGAAGTTTATACAGCTCAAATACAACATGAAGTCCAAGGAGTACAATGAAGAGTTTGGGCAGAAGCTTTCTAAGATCTCTGGTATTGATATCGAAAGCATCAATTTGATATTTGGTGCCATGGACAAGCACATCAATATGAGGGCTTCGGTGAGTAATCAAAACTTGAACGACTTTTATTTTAAAATAAAACATTTCTATAACAACTGTAAGTAATATGTCAGAGGAAAACATCAACACAAACGAGGAAAACCCCTCAAACATCAATTATCAGAAATATTCTGAGACGGAAGTCGTGGCCGACTTGTACCTTAAAATCAAAGCTGAAATAGGGAAAATCATCATTGGGCAAGACGAAGCCATTGACTTTTCTGTAATTGCCTTACTTACGGGAGGCCATGTGCTACTGGAAGGTGTGCCAGGTATTGCCAAGACACTCACCGCCAAAATGCTCGCCAAGGTAATCGATGCAGACTTTCACAGGATTCAGTTTACGCCTGATTTGATGCCTTCTGACATATTGGGAGCTTCGGTGTTTAACATGAAGACCTCAGAGTTTACTTTTCACAAAGGTCCTATTTTTTCCAACATCGTTTTGATCGATGAGATCAACCGTTCACCAGCCAAGACACAAGCGGCACTCTTTGAGTCTATGGAAGAAACACAGGTGAGTATAGAAGGCAACATATACCAGCTGAGCGAACCATTCTTTGTAATGGCTACGCAGAACCCAGTAGAGCAAGAGGGTACTTATAAGCTTCCTGAAGCACAGTTGGACAGGTTTTTATTCAAGATCATTCTGGAGTATCCGAACTTGGATGAAGAGATTTTGATTTTGAACCGATTCAAAGAAGATTTCTTCAAAGAGAACCTCAACTTGGTGGGCAAGGTGTGCTCAGTGAGCGACATTGCCAAATGTAAGAAGATCATAGAAAAGGTATACATCAAAAACGATTTGCTTAAATACATTGCACAAATCGTGTATGAAACGCGCAACAACAGTAATTTGTATCTGGGTGCTTCTCCAAGGGCTTCTATGGCCATACTCAAAGCTTCAAAAGCGCATGCAGCAATCTCGGGCAGGGACTTTGTAACGCCAGATGATATCAGTAGGGTAGCTTTTAACGTGCTCAATCATAGGATTATCATGCATCCAGAAAAAGAGATGGAAGGAGTGGAGCCAGCTTCGGTTATAGAGGAGATCATTAAAGGTATCGACGTACCAAGATAATGCGGAGCGTTTTTGTAAAATATCGGTTTTTCTATCTATTCTTCATTGTCATTGGTGTATTTGTACTTGCGTACTTAACCAAGGGCTTGTTGACCTTTGCCAAGATCGCTTTGGTGTTGGCCGTGCTCTTTGCGCTGTTTGACTTTTTTACCTTGTTCAGGATCAAAAACTATATCAAGGGTACTAGGTCAGTACATGAGGTGCTTTCGCTCAACGATCCCAACAAGGTGGAGATTAGTTTGACGAACACTTCCAATAGAACCTTGGAGGTAGAGGTGGTAGATGAACTGCCTGATCAGTTACAAAAGCGTGATTATATCTTTAAAACTGATATCGCCTCCGGTGATACGGTTCAGCATCAGGTTTACATAGAACCTAAGTCGAGAGGCGCCTATCATTTTGGAAATCTAAATGTGTACGTAGGCAGCATGTTCAATCTTTTTTCTAAAAGAGTGATCATAGAGATTCCGCAGGCTACAGAGGTGTATCCGTCGATCATCAGTATGAAGAAGTTTCAGCTCAATGCCGAAAGTACGCATACGCAGATGTTTGGTCTCAAGAAGATTCGGAAGATTGGCCTCAACTATGAGTTTGACCAGATCAAAAACTATGTGATTGGCGATGACTTGAGGACGATCAACTGGAAAAATACCGCCAAGACCAACAAACTCATGGTAAATAAGTATGACGATGAGAAGTCTCAACAGATTTATAGCGTGATCGACAACAGTAGGATCATGAACTCGTCTTACAAGCACCTTTCCCTCTTTGATTTTGCGATCAATACCGCCTTGGTGATCTCCAATACGGTGATCCACAAGTACGACAAGGCGGGTCTGTTGACCTTTAGCGACCGTGTAGATACCTTCATTAAGGCGAGTAGCGACAAGGCACATCTTAAAAAGATCATGAAAGGCCTGTACAACCAACAGGAGCGTAGCTTCGAGGCCAACTATGAGCAATTGTATTCCTACGTATTGCAAAACATCAAACAAAGGAGTCTCTTGTTTCTCTATACCAACTTTGACAACAACTATTCCCTAGAGAGGGTATTGCCTGTATTGCGTTTACTCAACAAAAGGCATCTTTTGGTGGTTGTTTTCTTTACAGATGTAGAACTTGAGGAC
>CAMFLX010000140.1 GCA_945957555.1 uncultured Cytophagales bacterium | reverse complement strand
AAAATGTATTTGAACAGATATTGTTAAATTAAAATGCTCATAAACAAAAAGATATTGGCAATTTATATTTTTGCTTATCCCGAATTGAAATAATTTTACATTCAAAACATAGATTGACTCATGATTCAACAGGTATTACCCGTAGTGATAGAGGAACTCAACGACTATCTCAAATCCAAGTTCAACGCCATAGAAGACAAGGCGATCTTGTCGAGCATCATCGACCAAGACGGTACCTTGGCCGTAGAGGGCAACAATAAGATCATTGCCACGCTCATTTCCATAGACCGTGACAATACCCTCAAGTCTGGTCCAGCAAACCAACTCATGGGCAACCAATACATGGAGTTTTCGCCTCCTGTGAACGTAAACATGACGATCATGTTTTCGGCCTTGTTTAACAAGAACCATTATTTGGAAGCGCTCAAATACATCTCGGGGGTTATTTACTTCTTCCAGAACAAACCTTTTTTTACAGCACAAAACAGCCCCAAGCTCGGCCGCAGTGTGGACAAACTTTATTTCGACCTCTTGCCCATAGCCCCCAACGACCTCATGAACATCTACTCCATGCTCGGCGCCAAGTACATGCCCAGCGTGGTGTACAAAGTGAAGATGTTGAGCTTTAGCCAAGACAACATCATCAGCGACCTACCAGCCATCACAGGAATTGGACAGGTTACAAACACTTAACAAGCTGCGCTGGAATTATAAGTGTTGAATTATAAATTTTAAATGATGATCCGTAGAGACGCGATGTTCGAGTCAAAAGGCCCGCCATGCTTATAGAAAAAGGAGAAAATGGATAAATAAGAGCCCTGAAAGGGTGATTTATGCATATACAAATTATGTCGCCACCTTCGGGGCTTGACAATGATGGTCATTAATATTTTTCTATAATCATGTCGCCCTGTCTGGGCTCTTATCCAGCTACACTGGTTTATGGGTTATAAATGTTAAGTTTTGAATGATGTTGTGAGTAATTAACTCCTACGAACCAAGGGCTGAAGGCCCGATATGATTATAGAAATGAACGAAATGCGTAAATTAGAGCCCTGAAGGGGTGACAGAACAAATAACAATGAACTAACGAACATACAAATTTATGGCAGGAACATATTCACAAATCTATATTCAAATTGTATTTGCCGTAAAAGGCAGGGAGAATCTTCTCGCAAAGCCATGGCGTGACGAATTATTCAAATATATGGCCGGCATAGTAAAGGGTAAAGGCCAGAAGCCCATCATCGTAAATGGAGTTGCAGACCATGTGCATCTATTTGTCGGACTAAAACCAGCGATGAGTATTGCTGAGTTAGTGAGGGATGTGAAGAGCAATTCAACAAATTTTATCAACCAGCAGAAATATGTCAAGGGGATGTTTTCTTGGCAAGACGGTTACGGTGCTTTTTCTTGCGCCCATTCTCAGATTGATTCTGTTTATCAATATATCCTCAATCAAGAGGAACATCATACAAGAAAGACATTTAAGGAAGAGTATTTAGATTTTTTAAAGCATTTTGACATTGAATACGAGGAGAAATATTTGTTTGATTGGTTGGACTTGTAGTTTTTTAATGAGCAATGCTATTTATTTGAGTTTAGATTATGTCACCCCTTCGGGGCTTAACTGTGGTGGGGCTTAACGTTTTTCTATAATCCTGTCGCCCTGTCTGGGCTCTTATCCAGCTACGCTGGTTTATGAGTTGTAAATGTTGGGTTATCAATGATGTTGGGAGTTATAAACTCCTATGAACCAAGGGCTGAAGGCCCGACATGAATATAGAAAATGGAAAAATGGATAAATAAGAGCCCTGAAAGGGTGATTTATGCATATACAAATTATGTCGCCACCTTCGGGGCTTGACAATGATGGTCATTAATATTTTTCTATAATCATGTCGCCCTGTCTGGGCTTTTTAGCCAGCTGCACTGGTTTATGGGTTATAAATGTTAAGTTTTGAGTGATGTTGGGATTAATAAACTCCTATGAACTAAGGGCTGAAGGCCCGACATGATTATAGAAAATGGAAAAATGGATAAATAAGAGCCCTGAAAGGGTGACAGAACCAGCCGCGCTATGCTGAAATTATGAATGTTGAAGTATAAGTTTTAAATGTTTACAATACCTACTTCTTTAAGCCTAGGTATCCTGTGTTGGTTGGGACTGAGCCCTGCAAGGGCGTTATACACGAGCGATGGGTGCAGCCCATCGTCTCAAATGATGTTATTCTATGGGTTTTGTTAAAGCATTGCAAAGAATCCGAGGTGCAACCTCTCAAATCATTGTCTAGTCCGTAGAGCGGCTTCGCCTGATTCTACAGACAGATGCTGTTTGGGTAGAGTAATGCATATTTTCACCAAAAAGATGCACATGTTAGGGTAGAGTAATGCATATTTTCACCGAAAAGATGGACATGTTTGGGTAAAGTAATGCATATTTTCACCGAAAAGATGCACATGTTTGGGTAGAGTAATGCATATTTTCACCGAAAAGATGCACATGTTTGGGTAGAGTAATGCATCATTTCACCAAAAAGATGCATGTGTTTGGGTAAAGTAATGCATATTTTCACCGAAAAGATGCACGTGTTTGGGTAAAGTAATGCATATTTTCACCAAAAAGATGCACATGTTTGGGTAGAGTAATGCATCATTTCACCAAAAAGATGCACATGTTTGGGTAGAGTAATGCATATTTTCACCAAAAAGATGCACATGTTTGGGTAAAGTAATGCATGTTTTCACCGAAAAGATGCACGTGTTTGGGTAAAGTAATGCATTTTTTCACCGAAAAGATGCATGTGTTTGGGTAAAGAGAGCACTATTTTTTCAAAAAATACCACTCTTTTTTTCAAAAATAGTACTATTTTAATCCCTCCCGCTTTCTATTTGACCAGCGGGATTTCATTGAAAAAGGTTTGATGGATTCATTTTGGGAATAGAGCGCTTTTCTGAGATAGAATATAGGGTCGTAAATTCAAAGAGTTAGAAACTTTTTAGGTGGTGGCATCAATTGCTACTGGTTTCAACTCGTGGACTAAGAGTAAAATATAGATTGGCTTTAGCCTAAAACTGTGATGTCAAGTCGAATTGAGAGTCACAGTTTATTGTGATGTGTCGGAAAGTAGGTCTTGATTCTTCTATTACAGAACAGATATGTTGGTATTGATGTCCGATAATATTATTGTTGAGTTGAGATTAACTAAATTGCTTCGAATATATAATATCTTTATTTTTGGGCTATTATAAATATTTAAATCTAATGAAAAAACATTTTTACATAGTCATTCTTACCTTTTCATTTGGTCTTTCAAAACTTAATGCACAATGTTATAAAGCTCTAGATGCATGTACTTCTCGCACAGCTGTGATCAAAGAAAATGGAACCTTGTGGATGTGGGGAAGTAATTATTGGGGGCAACAAGGCGATGGAACGCAACAAAATAATTTTAAAATACCTACGCAGGTGGGTACAGACGCAAATTGGGAACATGTTTCTGTGGGACCAGCACAGACTATTGCAATAAAGAATGATAGCACTCTTTGGGCATGGGGACAAGCACATCACTTAGGTGTTGATGGAAGTGGTACGCCTCTTAATGTACTTATACCTCAGCAAGTGGGTTTTGAAAAATGGAAAGATGCCACTAACTCGGAGTACCATACCTTGGCTATAAAAGCTGATGGATCTCTTTGGGCTTGGGGTAGAAACATAAACGGTATATTGGGTTTAGGAGATATTGTTGCCACACAAACACCAACAAGAGTAGGTACAGAAAACCAATGGAAGAAAGTGGGTGCGCATAGTCATTTAAGTTTAGCATTGAAAGAAGATGGTACGCTTTGGGGATGGGGTGGTAGCAGTTATAGGATGCTAGGAGATAGCATAAATGTAGAAATAAGTACACCCATTCAAATTGGCAAAGATCATGACTGGGTTTCTTTTTCATTTGATGAAGTTCATATCTGTGCTCTTAAAAGTGATGGCTCTTTGTGGATTTGGGGATACAATACTAATGGGTATGATCTTGGATTAGGTTCTTCGAAACCTTATATATATATGCCTGTAAGATTTGGAAAGGCAACTAACTGGAAAAATGTAGCGACACCTTTTGGAAAGACATATGCTATAAATTCGCTAGGAGAACTTTGGCATATGAATGCCTTTGACAATGTTCTCCAAAAATATGGACCAAAACAAGTAGGCACTGATTTGGACTGGAATGTTGTAGTTTCTAGGGGACTTTATGCTGTGGCTATTAAGTCTAGTGATTCTGTAATAATGTTAGGTGCTGTCCCAGAACCTGTAATGTCATTGGACTGTATGGTTACAGCTATTAATGATAAAGGACTAGAAAATTTAATTTCAGTTTACCCAAATCCAAGCAATGGTATATTTAACATAGATGAGGCGGATGGTACATGCTTTTCATTAATAGATGTATTTGGTTCGAAAAGCTCTATAACTGTATATCAAAAACAACTGGATCTGTCTGAAGTGCCTGCTGGTATATATTACTTAAAGAGAATAGATGTGTCTACAAAAGTGTACAGATTGGTAAAACTATAGGGAATTTTTAGTTTTGGATGAATACCTTTGCCAAAGTTTTAAACTTTGGCAAAGGTTGTCGTGCTGGCTTGGATCAATTGCTACTGGTTTCAACTCGTGGACTAAGAGCAAAATATAGCCTAAAACCATAACAAATATAATGGCCTCCTAAATGTAGGAGGCCATTGAATATTGTGCTAAAGAAATACTTATATAATCCTTTTATTCGATCAACAATTTGCCTGATTTGATGCCTAAGGTATAATGATACAAACCTGATTTTAAAGTTTGGATATTGACCATTTGTGAACCTGATACTTTTTGTTGCAAGACCAATTCGCCTGATAAGTTATAAAGTTTAAACTCTTCGGTAAGCGGCGTATTGACCGTGATTTTATTCGTAGCTGGGTTAGGAAACAGAACTATTTGACTTTGCGGAATTTCCTCTTGCTGTCCAAGAACGTAATCAGTTCTTACCAAAGTCATATAGTAGTAAGTGTCAAGGGGTCTTACGGGTATTGCTGGGATCGGATTATCTCTGTATAATAACCTAAGTTGTATGGTGTCTGAATTTGCTTTCATAACCTCATATTCATTGGCGTCGACAAAATATCCAATATAACTTTTTTCTAATATATTAAGCACATACTGTGTGCCATGTCCGTTATTGGTTTTTCGTAATACAAATGGAGCTTCTTTGTGGTTGCTGTCTGTCAGGGCTACATTTTCATATAGATTTGTTACCACTCCAAAATAAGGGTATGCATAATTATAATAAACCGTAACGTTTTGGTTTTGGGGTACATAAACACTATCGCGTCTGAATTTGGTCACCAACACCTACAGTGTCAGAAATTGTTTATGCATGAATGCTAAATAAGGAAAAAACAAGTACTGAAAGTGAGTAGATTTTTCTTTTCATATCTTTTAATTTAGTGAATTTAATATTTATAGATTTAAGATTTAGCAAAGGTATGTGGTTTTACTTTATTTAACACATGTTAGATGATATTTTGATACATAAATATCATCTAATTTGCCTGTAAAGATGGGTGAATTTGATTTACGAACCCTGTTTGTTGGCTGTAAGCTGAATACTATAAACTTCCCTCATTTGATGATTTATCAAGTGTTTGATTTGCAGTATACCAATTTGAGGTATTTAGCATTTGCCTTATTACAGGGTCGATTCATTGTCACATTTTATATATATTTGAGTTTCAAAATATCCATTGATATGAAAATCTTTTATGTACTAGGTACTCTATGTATTTCCTTTTTAACTTATGGCCAATCGGAAGTTGAGGCACAAAATGAAATCAAGAACAATAATGCAGTAGCCTACACGCTATTTAAGCGGCTTACTCGTGATCATGAGAATTTAGTTTGCTCTCCGTACAGTTTGCGAAGTTGTTTTACCATGGTCTATCCTGGTGCTAATGGAACGAGTAAGGCCGAGATCGAGAGTACTTTTAAATTTGTACCTAGACCAGAAAAGCAACTGGAACTGTGGAAAGCTGATTACAATAAAGTGAAAGGTAATGCAACCCAAATGTACAATTCTGTTTGGGTATCGAAGGGAGCCAAAGTAAGGCCAGATTATTTAGGTCTCATGATAAAACATACGGGCGATTCTATAAAGGCATTGTCCGGTGCTCAAGATGTAAACCGATGGGTAGACACAAAATCAGGAGGACAGATCAATAAACTTGTGGAGGATAAAGATCTTGCAGACGTTAAGTTGCTTTTGGTCAACTGCATTACGTTTGAGGATAAATGGGTGACACCTTTTCCTCCTACAAATACAAAACAGAGAACTTTTTATACTGAAACGGAAATCATAGAGGTGCCTACCATGAAAGTAGATATCATGGTGAATGCACTTCAAAACAATACTGTTTCAATCCTACAATTACCTTACAAGGGCAATATGACTATGACCATTATGATGCCTGCCAGGGGTAAAAGTTTTGAAGTAATTGAGCAATATTGCGTTCCTGATTTTTTAAAAATGCAAGAGGAGGAATCCGACAGTGATGCAGAGAACAAATTGAGACATGGTCGCTTTGACCTCTTTTTGCCCAAGTTTAAGATAGCCTCAACGCTAAATTTGATTCAGCCTTTGAAAGAGATGGGGATCATGGATTCATTTTATGATACCTCAGCCGATTTTTCACTGATGAAAGCAGAGCCTGCCCCATGGTTTATATCCATGGTTAGGCAAGCGGCAACGATAGAGGTGAGTGAAGAGGGGACCAAAGCGGGTGCTGCAACTGCCCTTGGAATGTCTTTCAGATCCATACCAGATCCATTGCATATCAATAGGCCTTTTGTATATATCATCCACGATAAATATACGGGTAATATTCTCTTTATGGGACAGGTGAAGAGACCTTAACACACAAAATCTGGTGCAAGCTGTTAGAATCTAAATAAGTTTACAATCGAAATGAATTATTACGCCGAGAGTATCAGGAAGGTGCAGGATAAGATATCTAAGCTCTCAAAGGAAGAGTTGGCCAATGCAGATGCTTTAGTGTTGCGATTGTTTCATGATTTCAAAAAAGAGCCCATTGAACTAAAGTACGGCAATGACTTTAAACTCAGCAGTGCCGAATATGATTACGTACCCATTGGCTTAAGCTGTAGTATTGCATCGCAAGGTAAAGTTGATGCCTACACATTTGCCTACCCAATAGTAGCGAGCCGAGATTTTATGTTGGATTTGTTGAAATACATCAAGATCCTCAACCCATCTTATGATGAAAGGGTGGATTTTTACATAGAGGAAGACAAGGTTAAATACACACATCTCAACTACTGTAACATTACGGAAAAACAAACCTTAGACATCAATCAAACGATCTTTGACCTATTAATGGCCTCTATAGAAGCGATACAATCTCTTGTGAACAATTATGCGGAGTTTCAAACGATCGTCAGTAAATATATCAAAGCAAGGCTCTCGGAGTTGGAATAGACAACTGTGTTACAAAATTAGAGCTGTAAATGTTGGGCTTTGAATATGTTTGAACAGGTTTCTCTTTTTGCTAGGCAGTCACGTATGTTTAGAAGTTTTTATTGTGTGATAAAAACAATGTGGACGGTACAGGATTCGAACCAGTGACCTCTACGATGTCAACGTAGCGCTCTAACCAACTGAGCTAACCATCCTTGGGTGTGCAAAAGTATTTATTAAAATGCTTTTATGCAATAGAACAGAATTGATACCTATAAGGACCTAATCAATTACATTTTGTTCCACTTTAACCAACTTTCCCTTCTCTGTTCCTGTTTTTCGGCCCCATTCCGCTACTGCATTTAATACGGGTAAAAGAGTACGGCCAAAATCAGTAAGGGAATATTCGACTTTCATGGGGGGCTTGCTGGTAAGTACGCTGCGGTGGATCAAGCCGTCGTTTTCCAGTTGCTTGAGCTGTATGCTCAGCATCTTTTCCGTGATTTGTGGCATGTGCGATTTCAACTCGCTGAAGCGCTTTGTGCCCCCCTTCATATACCATAAGACTACTGTCTTCCATTTGCCACCAATAAAGTGCATGGTTACATCCATGGCACAGTGGTAGGGCTGTTGGTCTATTTCGTATAGATATTCCTCTGAATCTATGATCATTACTTTAGAATTTTTAGAAAATCTTCAAGCTGTCAAGTTTGACAGTTATTGCGAAGCTATCAAACTTTGTCTAGGTTTACAAAGTAAAAAGTATGGTATTTTTTATGAATTTAATGTGATGAAAATGAAGGTTTCAATACTAGGTACTGGCTCTGTGGGGCAGGCACTTGCTGCAAAATTAAGTGCCCTTGGGCATTCGGTGTTTATAGGTACTCGTAACGTGGGCGATAGTCTTGCTAAAACGGGTGCTGACAACTGGGGCAATCCCCAGATTGGTGCGTGGATGGGCTTACATCCGAATATTCAGTTACTAACTTTTAAAGAAGCAGTGGTTCAGGGATCGGATTTGATTGTATTTGCCATGAATGGCCATGCAGCTTTAGATTGTTTAAACTCTGTAGGTGCAGAACTCTTGACGGGTAAGGTAATGCTCGATATCTCCAATCCATTGGATTTTAGCAAAGGATTTCCTCCTTCACTTACTGTGTGCAATACTGATAGTCTCGGTGAGCAGATCCAAAAGGCTTACCCTGCCTTAAAGGTGGTAAAGTCGCTGAATACCATGAGTAATCCTGTGATGGTGAATCCTGCACTACTTGAGGGCGACCATAGTGTGTTTGTAAGTGGCAACGACGCCAGTGCCAAGGTCAAAGTCTCTGAGCTCTTGAAAAGCTTTGGTTGGGCAGAAAGTAATATCATAGATCTTGGTGACATAACTACAGCTAGAGGAACTGAAATGATCCTGCCACTATGGGTGCGCTTGTATGGCAAGTTGCAAACACCTCTGTTTAATTTTAATATAAACATGGCTAAGAAATAGTGTGTGAATTTACTTAATGTATCAAAACGAAATATGAATTACCCATATGGTAGCGTATAGGGGTAGTAAAAACTGAAGATTTACGATTAACACTTACAATACCCCAATATGATGAAGATTTTGAAGCGTTTCATTCACCTCTGGTGATTGAAATGCTTTTTTATGTAATACTGCTAAGCGCTTAGGTGCAGCATGATATGCAGAATAGAGATTTACAACCTTAGTATGAGAACCTATTGCTTACCCTCAATATTCCTTTCTATTGAAATCCTTAAAAAAAATGTGTAAAATTAGGTGATACTTGGGTTCTCACGACCACTTACTATAAAAAGGGATTCATCATGGTTTTAGCAAACAACAATAAAGATACGCGTGAAGAATGGTTTATACACTTGTACATGACTGTGTTTCCTGATGCGGCTAGGCACGTACGGAAAATGGGCGGTTCTTTTGAAGACGCTAAAGATGTTTTTCAAGAGGCCATAGTCGTTTACTATGAGAAGTTTATTACAGATTCCCTACGCATACAGGTGAATGAAAAGGCCTATCTCATGGGTATTGTGAAACACCTGTGGACAGAGCGTTATCACGAAGCCGTACGCTTGAGTACCTTGGAGTATGGCGTAGAAAGTATGGAGGTTTCCGAAAGTTCAAGGGACTATATAGCGGATCGAGTGCTTAAGTTTTTGACAGTGGCAGGGGGCAAGTGTATGAATCTGCTTAAGGCTTTTTATTACGACAAGTTGAGTATGGAAGAGGTCGCCCGACAGTTTGGCTATAGTAGTATAAGATCCAGTACTGTGCAGAAATACAAGTGTTTGGAAAAGGTAAGAGAAGTTGTAAAAGAAAAATCCTTAACGTATGAAAGCTTCATTGATTGAGACGCGAAATATAGATGCTTATTTACGAGGAACCATGTCACCCGAGGACAGAGAACACTTTCAGGTACGGTTAGTTTCTGAGGCAGATCTCTATGAGAAGGTATTGGTACAACAACAGGTACAAGACTACCTACTTCTGTATGCGAGGAAGGAACTCAAAAAAGAGTTGGAGGTGGTACAGCACAAAGTTTTTCAGCAATCTCGTTTTGAGGGGTTTAGACGCATCATACAGCAAATATTTAAATAAACTTTATGAATACAATCCATAGTATGCCACAGTCAAGTCTCATTCCGATGGTCATAGACCGTAGTGGGGCAGGAGAGAGAGCCTATGACATTTACAGTCTTTTACTTAAGGAACGCATCATTTTCTTGGGCTCTGGAATCGATGATCAAGTTGCCAATGTGATCGTAGCACAACTATTATATTTGAATAGTCAGGATTCGAAACGGCAAATCGATATGTACATCAACAGTCCAGGTGGGGTAGTGTATGCCGGACTGGCGATCTATGATGCCATGCAAATGATCTCGGCACCTGTTTCCACGGTATCCGTAGGTTTTACGGGGAGTATGGCTACTGCCTTGCTCTGCGCTGGAGCCAAAGGACTTAGGTATGCACTGCCTCAGGCAACCATACACATGCATCCAACGGGTGGAGGCGCGAAAGGCTATACAGAAGATGTACGAATTGCTACCCACGAACAGGAGCGCATTCAAGCCCAACTCTTTCATTTAATAGGAAAGCATACGGGGCATACTTGGCAAGAGATTGAGCAGTTTTTTCTAAGGGACAGGTTTTTGAACTCCCTAGAGGCTAAGGAATACGGCTTGATAGATGCAGTATTGGGCGATACCAAAGATCTGATCAAATTAGGGAACAAAGAACTAGAGGTAAGCTTGTATCAAAATACAGTAGGAGGGGTCATCGGCTTTTCGTAAGCACTATTGAGGTGTTTGGGTGGCCTTGTATTCTGTAGGCAACATGCCAAAGTAGTTCTTAAAAGACTTTCTAAAGTTTTTGATATCGGTAAAACCTGAGTCGTAAGCGGCTTCGGATACCGTTTTCCCGCTGACGAGGATAAGCTTTGCAGCATGTTTCAGCCTTTGAGATTTGAGGAAATCTTGAGGGCTCATGCCGAGTAATAGGGTTACTTTTTTGGATAGGTTACTGCGGTGCATACCTATTTCAATGCTCAGTTCTTCCACCCCAAAGTCTGGATTCCAAAGGTTGTGCTCTACTGCCGCCATAAGTTTTTGAAGGAGGATTTTATCGGTAGAGTTTTCTGCGATCACGTCTAATGCAGCCTTATCGTCAAGCCTGAATTTCTTCTTGACGGTTTCCCTATTAGTGAGTATGGAGGCGATTTTAAGTCTTAAAATACCGGAGTTAAACGGTTTGGTGAGGTAGTCGTCCGCTCCTGTGGCTAAACCTTGCATAATATCAGCTTCACTGGTATGTGAGGTGAGCAACAAAATAGGTATGTGCGAGATTTTTAAAGTGCTCTTGAGGTGTTTGACCAAGCTGATGCCATCCATTTGTGGCATGGTAACGTCAGAAATAATGAGGTCTGGTTGTTGCTGCTCAAGGATTATTAGTGCTTCCTGACCATTTTGAGCCTCTAAAATATGGTAAGACTTGTCTAAAGCCATTTTCAAGGCTGCTCGTGCTCCTTCCTGATCGTCCACAATTAGGATTGTTTTATTGACGAGCGGTTGATGTGTTGTTAGGCTGGGTTTGTTATCTTCAGTGGCTAGCAGATCTTGGACCTTGACCTCAGTATCATAGTGCTGGATACAAGGTTTGGGGATTTGAATAAAGATACTGGTTCCCCGCTCTGGCTGTGACTGTAAGGTCCACACAAATCCATGTTTTTGGAGCAACTCATTGCAGAGAATTAAGCCTATACCTGTACCTTTCTCTCCTTTGGTACCTGGGGTAGGTTGCCCTAAGCTGTGTTTTTTAATGAAATCTTGTTGCTCGGTACTCATGCCCGTACCTTGGTCTTTGAGTTCTAGGCTAAAGTATTCCACATCTTCATGTATGTTCAGCTCTATTTTGGAATGTTCTTGAGAGAACTTAATGGCATTGCTCATGAAATTACGAATGACGGTCGTCATCATGTCAACGTCCACGAAGACCATATACTGGCCTGTCCAGTTCTTGATCACACTTATTTGTTTGTTCTGGAGCTGGAATGTCAAATGTCGCTCCACCTCAGAGATCATACTGTTGAGGTCGATCCATGAGGGCGAGAAATTGAGTAAACCTGTTTGTGTCTTGGACCAGTGCAGGAGATTTTCCAAGATCCAATAAGTGCTTTTCGATGCAGAATCTATATGTGACAATGATTTCTTACGCATCTCGTCACTTTGATTGGCATAGTTTTCTGTGAGCATCTCAGATAATGAAGCCACGGTGGCCACTGGTTCTCTGAGGTCGTGCGCTATGATGGAAAAGAGCTTATTCTTGTCGCTGTTTGCTTTTTCCAGTTCATTTTTCGAATGTTCTAATTTATGGTTTTTATCTACAATTTCGGCAGTTCTTTGCACGATCTTTTCTTCTAGTTTCTTGTTGAGTCGTTTGATACTACGAGTCTTAAACTTGTAATAGGTATAAAAAATGAATACAAGTAAGATAGGAGCCAGAAGGTAGAACCACCAAGTTTTCCAAAAGGGGGGAGTAATGGTAATTTGAAGCTCTCTGATCGCACTTACAGAATAGCCATCTTGTGCTTTTACTTGGAAGGTATAGGTGCCAGATGGCAGGCTTGAATAGATGGCAGAGCCGTTTTTTTCGGCTTTATGCCAGTTCTCTTCTAAACCAAGGAGCCTGTATTCGAAATTGATGTTACCCCTCCCCAAGAGATAACTGGGACATGCAAAATTAAAACTCAATTGGTTTTGAGTATAGTTGAGCTCCATGGCTTTGGCATTGATGATGGCCGTGCTTAAGCCATCATTACCTACCTCTAAAGATCTGTTTTCTACTTTTGCATCAGTAATAATGGGCATCGGCAGAGGTAGAGCATTTGTCGTGTTTTCTTCCTTGAGCCAACAAAAGCCGTTGCTGGTACCCCAGATCATGAGTCCTTGGGTATTGGTATATACTGCATTGAGCGTAAAAATATCAGTAGGAAGTCCATCGTCTTTTTGGAAATGGGTATATGTTCCCGTCTGTGGTTGATACCTGAACAGGCCTCTGTTTGTGCCAATGTATAGATAGCCCTTTTTGTTGGGGGTAATGGATTTGATCTCGCTGTTGCGCAATAATGTAGGTAGGTTAGGGATCACAAAAAGATCCTTTGCCTTGTTATACATGTATAGGCCTCTTGTAGTACCTACCCATATGTTCTTCTGATTATCTTCAGAGATACAAGTGACTTTGTTGTTTCCAAGTTCCTGAGGGTTAGCGTCTGTACCTAGATTTTGGAAATGATTTTCATTCTTTCTTTTTCTACTGATCCCGTTATTGGTAGCTACCCATACGGTTTGTTCTGAATCAATAAATACATCGAAGCTCCATGGGCTTCCCAGTTCCTCATAGTTCTTAAAACTGTTCATCACAGGATCATAGCAGCAGACGCCTTTGCCATGTACTACCAGCCAGAGCTTGCCATTCGCATCCTCTTGGATCTTTCTGATATCATTTTTAAGAGGATGGGCGTTTTTGTCTTTAAAGTAATCGATTGTTAAAGAGCCTTTGTTGAGTTTTCCAAATCCATTTCGATACGAACCTACCCAGATTTGTTGCTTGGAGTCTTCAAATATACACATTACCGCATCGT
>CAMFLX010000139.1 GCA_945957555.1 uncultured Cytophagales bacterium | reverse complement strand
GAATTTGAGGTAGCTTTTTGTCGCAGTAAATTTCTAATGATTATTCTGGGTTAAAATGCAAGACGAACGCAACAACAAACGTATTGGTATAAACTAAAATACCTTAATCCCTCCTGAAAAGGCGGAACCTTCGTTTCTTTTTCTTTACGTCCACGCGGGCTTTCTTTTCCAACCCAGTTTTGTCGCTCGAAACCTCGCGTCGCCTAAAGAGCCGCTCTATCAAGTTGCCTTCGGTATAAAGGTCGCAATCAATGTCGTTTTCAAAAGGAAACTCTGCAGAGGTATATTTTCCTCCGAGCCCTGCCGCTGTCTTTTGGTAAAACCTTGCCCAAATCGGCATAGCTAACTTGGAACCTTGACCATATTCCATAGCTGTAAAGTGTACCGCAGGATTATCAACACCGACCCATACGCCTGCCAATAAATTAGGCGTATACCCCACAAACCAAGCATCGCGATGGTCCTGAGTCGTTCCTGTTTTACCTGCTATGGCACCAGAGAGATTGAATTTAGACCGTAAATCCTTAGCTGTACCATTTTCCACCACACTTTGCAGCATATTAGTCATGGTTTTACAAAGTTCAGGATCTAAGGTGGGCTCGCTTTCAACTTTACATTTGTAGATCACCTTGTTTTGAGCATCAGTAATCGTTTTCACCAAGTTAAACTCAGGCTTGTTTCCTTGACTGGCAAAAACGGAATATACCTTTAGCATCTCATACAAACTGATGTCCGCACTGCCTAAGGCCAAAGAAGGCTGCTCAGGAAGCTCTGACTCCACCCCTAGCTTGTCGGCCATAGCCACCACTTTGCTTATTCCCGATTCCATACAGAGCTTTACGCTGATGGTATTCACCGAATGTGTAATTGCACCTATTAGAGAATACTTACCTTCATAGTTTTCATTGGAATTTTCGGGAGCCCAATCCTCATATTCGGTGTAGGTTACCTTTTGGTTCGCGATAAAGTCGCAAGGCTTTTTGCCATCACTGAGTGCTTGTGCATACACAATAGGTTTAAAGATAGAACCCACCTGACGTTTAGCGGTCACGTGATCATATTGAAATGTCTTATAGTCTGGCCCCCCTACCCAGGCCAACACATCACCATTGCTAGGATCGACCGCCATGAAACCTACTTTAAGCGTGATAAAACTTTCATAGATAGAATCAATCGGCGACATGTACCTCGTAGTAGTCCCCCAATGGCTGTACATATCAATAGAGTCTTTCTTCTGCATTTCAGCAATGATATCCTTATGCAAATAATTCCTTTCCTTGAGTTGTTTGTAGCGTTTAGAGTTTTTGATTTCATTCAAAAACAAAGCATAGTTTTTGCGATAAAAGCCATTAGCGCGCAAATCTTTGTTTAAGTGGCCTTGCATACTACGCAGATGCTCCATACAAGCAGCCTCTGCATATTTTTGAAGTTTAGAATGTACAGTAGTCTTGATCTTCAGTCCATCAGTATACAAGTCATAAGGTGTTCTGTCAGCTTTGGTATGCTCTTTGACCCAACCTTCCAACTCTATACGTATTTTCTCTCTAAGATAAGCTGCAGAACCATTTCTGTTATCTATCTTACTATATTTAAGCACGATTGGCTTCTTACGAAGCTTTTCATAGTTTGCTGTAGTCAATACATTGTTTTTATGCATTTGTGCAAGTACTACATTTCTACGCTCCAAAGAGCGTACTGGCCTTGTGCGCGGATTATACAGTGAGGGCGCCTTGAGCATCCCAATAAGCACAGCGATCTGTTCCGTTTTTAGGCTGATAGGATCTAAACCAAAAAAACGCTGACTGGCGGTTTTGATTCCATAAGTATCCTCTCCAAAGGAAACCGTATTGAGATAGAGCATTAAGATCTCCTTTTTCGTGTAAAGCTTTTCCAGCTTGTTGGCAATGATAGCCTCCCTTACCTTGTTTACAGGCATGGTAAGGATACCATAGTTTTTACGACCATATATATTTTTAGCCAATTGTTGACTCAAAGTACTCCCTCCTCCTTTACTTTGACGCAAGATAATGGAGCGAAACAATACCCGCATCAAACTTCGGGTATCAACACCAGTATGTTGGTAAAATCGGGAATCTTCGGTGGCAATGAGGCAATCAATGAGTTCTTTGGGGATTTCGGCAAAGGTAGCATCAGACCTGTTTTCTACGAAATAACGCCCCAATAAGACCCCATCGCTAGAATAAACCTCAGAAGCTTGGTAATTCTTTAAATTTTGAAGGTCATTATCATTTGGAATACGGCCAAACATTCCACTTGCCACTGAAAAATAAAACAGAAGAAGGGCCAGAAAAGCCAATACAATACCTGCCAAGAAAGCTAAGCCACCAACGATAAATTTCCTTTTGAGAGGCAATGCCTTGTACCAAAGAAATGGCATCACGAATATTTTATACAGTAGGGATTTTATTTTCGTCCAAATCATGATAGACCTAAAACCTCTAATGTACTAAAAATATCTGAATCGGGGAAATACCGCCCCCTGTCTGCGTTTATAACTGATCTAAAATGATCCAAAAAACGCTACTGTAACCTCAGATAAAGAGTCGGACCAAATGTCCACAAATAAACCGAATCATAAAATCTTGCATAGTTAACGTTGGCCCCCATATAGCCGACTAGACTGGTATGTCGATCTCCAAAAATCTTAAACTCAACACTCGACACCCAAAGCGTACGAGGACTCACTTTAGTCTCAAAATCTTTACTGTTTCTGTATTCGACCCTAAACTTCAAGAACTCTGCAGGGTAATACACGGCAGCAAAACCCCAGTCAAAGAATGTGCTATTACTATAAAACTCCTTTGTAAAGCCAACACCGACTGTCATCTTAAATTTCTTGGCTGGCGACAAATTCAGTTGGACTATTTGCCAATCTAAATAATTAAAATGTTCCATTTTTCCTGTCTCAGAACTTCTTTCGTAGAGACCATACCAACGAACTTCTGTAGAAAACAGACCTTTATTTAACCTGAGCTTAGGATTATATACTGTTGTTTTACCAGAGTTTGAAATGGACAAATCATTATACAATTCTATTGAAACAATCTCCGGGATGGAATCGCGGAGGTCTAATACCCTAGATTGAGGATCACCTAAAGCGGCAGAACTCCCCGATGAAGAACGCGAAGTATTCTTCCCTGAAATAATAGTACTCCTATACGGATATGTGCTATACTGATTATTGTTATAACCATTGTTGTTGTAATTATAGTTATTATTATTGTTGTAGGGATAGTTATTATTATAATTATACCCATTATTATAGTTGTTGTTGTAATTATACCCGTTATTGTTGTTGTTATAACTTGGTGTTGTGTGAGTATTATTATTGCTTGGTGCCGACTGTCTTTGACTAGAATTCTGGCTTGACCTATCTTTGATCTTATCCATTACTTGCGCGCTTGATTGTTGAACAAGAACTACGACACTACACAATACAAAAGTACTTATGATCTTCTTCATAAAAATTAAAATTAAGAATACATTAAAAGGTTTTAAAGCTTAATTTAGAACAAAAAATATACCATTTATATACAAGAATAAGTTATACTCAGAATTAATACAGTTTTAAACCCCATGTTCGATAAACTTTTAACACATATTGAGCGATATGTTCCATTGACTCTGGAAGAAAAAGAAGTCATCATACACTCTCTTAAGTACAAAAAAATAAACAAAAAAGAGCTGATCTTAAAAGAGGGACAAGTGTGCACCGGCAACTATTTCATCCTCAACGGATGCCTTAAACTTCATACACATAAGGAAAATGGTACCGAGCAGATTATTCAATTTGGCATAGACAATTGGTGGATCAGCGACTATATGAGTTTCGATTCGCAAAAACCTTCCCTGTTTAACATAGAGGCGGTAGAAAACACAGAACTGGTATATCTAGAGAAAAGACATGAAGATGAACTATTTTCTCAAATCCCAAAACTAGAGCGCTATTTCAGGATCATCACCCAGCGTGCTTACGCTGCTTATCAACACAGAATCCAATATATCTTTTGTCAAAGTGGTGAAGAACGTTATCTGCACTTTTGCAATAGCTTCCCTGATTTTGTACAAAGGATCCCACAATATATGTTAGCCAACTATCTTGGCTTTACCCCAGAGTTTGTCAGTAAAATCAGAGCAAAAAAGCGCTAGATATCACTAAAACACATATAATGTCATTTAGTTTCCTTCGGGCACACGTTACAAAATCGATGAGTCTACTACTTCTTGATACAAAACCACATTCAAGGCTGTAGGCCTTGAATGTGAATAGCCCCGCGCAAAACGCAGGAAACAATGCATAACAGTACACATCAGGACTCAGAAGGGGGGCCAAAATAGGTATCATGGAAAACTAGCTACAAAACCCCACATCACGCATAGTTCGACCCCTTTCATGGTTGTTACGTCACTTCTAACCTAACCCCACGATGCTCGTGGGGCTATTCACATTCAACCCTTTCAGGGTTGCTTCATGGTTAAGAATGTACCAAAAACGAATGTAGAATTATGAATCTTAAAGGATTCACAGAACCATCACAATAGCTAGTTTTTGAAATAACATTAAACCTATCTAGGCAATTTTAAAAATAAATAAAAAAACACTTGACTCTAACCTTGCGTCATACTGTATGTTTGTACTATTAAGGAAAAAGATCGCTTATGATTCAATATTCGGTAAAACAACTGGCACAATTGGCAGGGATCAGCGTGCGCACGCTTCATCTCTATGACCAACTGGGTCTTTTGAAACCAAACATTCGTACCGTAGCCAGGTACAGATTGTATGGAGAGAAGGAGCTGTTGCGGCTACAACAAATCCTCTTTTACAAAGAGTTGGATTTTCCCCTACAAGAAATCGGTAAAATTCTAGACGATCCTGATTTTGACCTAGTGGAAGCGCTCTTGAGCCATAAGAATGCCTTAGAGATCAGACGTGATCGCATCGGCACCTTGCTCACTACCCTTGATAGAACCATTTCAAAACTGAAAGGAGGACACATGTTGACACACGATGAATTGTATGAAGGGCTTCCCAAAGAACAAGCCCAAGCGTACCGTAAAGAAGCCATAGAAAAATATGGCAAGGAGACCGTTGAACACTCTGAAAATGCGCTCAGGCAGCTTACAAAAGACCAATATGCGCAATTAAGTACTGAGTCAGAAGCCATTCGCAGAGAACTAGCTCTACTGATCAATGAAGACCCAAAATCTGCTCAAGTACAAGCCTTGATTGCGAGACACTATGAGAACATCAGAATGTTTTGGGGTACTGCCCATACAAGTGACAAGCAAGCAGAAGCGTATAAAGGTTTAGGCCAGCTTTATGTCGATGATGAACGATTCACCATTATCGATGGGAAGCCCAATCCTGTGTATGCACGCTTCATGTGCAAAGCAATGGCCTATTTTGCAGAGACACATCTCAAATAAAACCAGAGGTGGCCAAATTGGCCGCCTCTCCTTTACCCCAAAATCACCATACCTATACGCTTCTACGCAACCGATTGTGTAGATTTTAAGAATTTGCAATGCCTTTATCTATAACTTTGCAAAGAATTAATATAAATTTATATGAATAAAATTCTCCTTTCAATATTAATATGCACACTTGGCTTCATGGGTTTTGGACAGAGACCAAACTTTGGGCTAGTAGGATTTGGCGCCGGCACCGTAGGTGGTACGGGAGGCACTGTTGTTAACGTGAGCACCTATGAACAACTGGCTGCTGCCGTAACTGGCACAGACAAAAAGATTATCAACGTCTCAGGAACGCTCACAGGACCAGGTGGAGGCGTTATTTTAGACGTGGGCTCTAATAAATCCATCATTGGCGTAGGTAGCACGGCTTTCTTGTCGCAGATCAACTTACACCTCAAAAACTCGCAACAAATCATCATTCAGAACCTCAAAATGTCCATGATAGGCAGCACCCTTGGTAGCGATGCGGACTTGATCTCTATTGAAACCACTTCATCAAACGAAGTGAAATACATTTGGATAGACCACTGCGAGTTTTTCAATGTGAAACCTACCCTACCAGAAACTGCTTCTAAAAAAGATTTGTACGATGGCATGATCGATATCAAGAAATCCAGCTCCTTAATAACTATTTCTTGGTGTTACTTTCACGACCACTGGAAATGTAGCCTTATTGGCTACACTGACACCGATGTGTATGACCGTAAAATTACCTATCACCACAATTACTTTAAAAACATTAAGTCAAGAGCTCCTTCATATAGAGGAGGTACTGGCCATATTTACAATAACTTCTTTGACGGTTTAAGTGATAAAACAACAGAACCATCAAGCGATGCAGTGAATTCCAGAGAAAAAGCATGTTTATTGGTTGAAAGTAACTATTTCAAAAACTATGTAAACACAATCTATTCAGCTATAGACGATGTTACTTACGTAGGTTATGCTTATGGCTCTAACAATTTGTTTGAAAACTCACCCAGCCAAACGGCTGACTTGTGTAGTTCTTTTACGCCACCATACTCCTATACTCCCGATAAAACGGCTGACATTCCTGGCATTGTTGCCTCATGGTCTGGCGTTGGTAAACTCAGCGCTACATCATATAAGTTGACTACCAACATAGTTGGTTCGGGCACTGTTTTACTCGAACCAAGTGGTGGTAATTATCCTGAAGGAACTGTTGTGAAGCTTATTCCAGTAGGTAATGTTGGCTACGTATTTACTAATTGGGGTGGAGGGCTTAACGGCTCCGCCACTCCAGCAACGATTACTATTAATGCAAATACATCTATCACGGCCAACTTTACACCAGTTACTGGTGTAAATGACCAGTCTACGTCTGAAAATATTTTCACAACTTTCCCTTCTCCTGTGAAAAATACCCTGAATCTAGAATTTAGCCTTTCTGACTTGTCTGATGTACAATTGAGCATCAAGGACAATTTAGGAAGGACAGTACTCAATCCAAAACTTACTGGCCTTTCAATGGGCAATAACAATACTTCCATAGACATGAGCACATTACACACAGGTACCTACCATTGTGTACTTCAAATGGGCAATAAAATCATGACGAGAATTTTGGTGAAAGAATAAATTGTTTTAGTTTTTGTTTGATGGTAGATTTCAAATCACCTCCTGCTTCAGGAGGTGATTTTTATTTTAAAGAAAGATTCTTTTAAAATTCAAAACCGCAGCTGGGCTGTCTTGGCTATAATATTGTACCTGTTCGAGGCTTTTTATCAGAAAATTAAAGACTGACAGTATTTGAAGAAGAAACTATTTCTCGACCTAATTTTCAAATCAACGAATTGGCTCATTTTCAAACTGAAATAAAATAGGGTATAAAGCCCCCCTGTGTACAGCCAACTACAGGGATCAAATTATCACCTTTGATATCGCAACCCTGCAACACTGTAATGTTTTTATACCAAGTCTTTTCGTACTTTTTCTCAAGTTTTGTGAGTTCTACCAACAAATGGAAGCCCCCTCGCGTTTTCAAGACCTTCACGCAGTCAAAATTCAAGAACTTCTTCACTTCTGTCAACACCGCATCCATTTCTAGTGTATCAAAATCTAGATCGAAGTAAACCTTACGACTACAAGACTTTTGCAATTCAGACAGCACCTCTTGGTGTGGGTTATACCCCGTATAGTCCTGCGTAATGAGCTGGGCAAACTTTACCAAAGTGTTTTTGGTGGCCAACTCCATATCCCTAGGGTTGGGATTGATATAAAGAGCCAAAGCTTCTTGAGGAATAGGAAGCTCCTTTTGTTTATAAGCACCAAAAGCACACTCCAACTGCTTGATCTTGTCAAACAAATTTGCCTTGGTAGAGGTAAATCTCTTGAGCTGCGCCTTATCGGCCTTGAGTACAGACTTGTCTGGCAGGTATTTATTCCTCGCAAACAGGCTCACGTAATAAATCTCATGAGGTTTCAGCTCTGGTAGCCAATCTATAAACTCGCGTAGTAATGCTTCGTCTTTAATGATCTGATAATTCATTAATGTATCAATTTCAAGATCCAAAGGTACAATAAATTGAGCTTATGTGTGGCGAGGCAATTGTCTTTGTTATCCAGCTTCGAAACATTTGATGACTATAGGGAGTGGCCTAATCCGTTTTCGTTGCGCTCAAAACTACAGACAGAGCCGACTATCCTATAACACAAAAGCGGTCTCCCCTTATGAGGGAGACCGCTTTATATCTCTTTGATTTAAACCTTTCGGATTATTTCACGAAAGTTTTAACCGCTTTAGAAGCAGATTTGAAGATGTAGAAACCTGGAGTCAAGTTCAAGTCAGCAACATTACCTTGTGCTACATAAGCACCAGAGAAGTTGTAAACAGTTACTACTTCGTCTTTGAAGTTAGCAATGATCTCGTCAGATACACCTACAACAGTTGTTTGATCACCAATTTTCAAACTTGTAATAACAAATTTGCCATCAGTAATGCTAACTGCCTCACGACCATAGCACTTATCTGCACCAAGTTGAGCATAATTAGTAACTGTTATTACAACAGCTTTAACTTTATCATATTTAAAACCAGTTGTAGCTTTATCTTTCAATACAGCTTTATCTTTACATCCATATGCACTTTCAGAATTAAATACATATTCAGAACCAGTTGCATTCGCAAAATCAAATGATAATGTTTGCTCTGCAGTTACGGAACCATCTGTCAATTCTTTTTTGATATCATACATATACAAATTACCTGGCGCATCAGCAGCGTTCGCCACATCATAACCAATAGTTGTACTATCAACATCTTGCAATTGTAAAGTGATTTTCAAAGGTGATCCACTCAAGTTTTTGAATTTCAATTCTACATTAGCATTATTTGTCAAGTCTAATGTGTAAAAACTTGATTTTGTTGCAGAAGCCGACTCAGCATACTGACCAAAACCAACACCAAAAGGTTCGTAAGCACCCTCAGCTTGGTTAATTGAGTAAGCTAACACTCCGTCACCAGCTCTCTTCCAAGAGAAATCAAGACCTTTAGCAGCCTTAACCCACCAGTAAATACCTTTATATGCTTTTTTTGTAGTGCTTGGAGCATTTGCCAATGTATCCCAAGCAAAATGATCTTTGTCTTCAACAGCATAAGGATCTACACCTGGATTAGCTTTATTTCCATCCATGAAATCATCAAATGCAGCAACAGTACTAATACCTTGCGCTGAAACTGATGCTAAAGTAGCTACTAGAGCTAAATTTAGTAATGTTTTCTTCATATTAAATTGTTTTTAGTTTTTTAATGACATACAAAAATAGAAATGAAATATAATAAAAAAAATAAATTACGGCATTTTTTGAAGTTAATGCATAATATACCCAAGAATGCTCCTAGTTGTTTTTTAAAACCTCAGCTCAGCCTATGGCCCAAATACAGAAATAAATAGTCTTTGAGCCACTAGTCATGGGATATGATCAGACGAATCATCCCACTGTCTCACCGAAAAAGCAAGATTTTCCTGCTAATGCTAAAGCATGCCCTCACAAAAGTCTCCTATTCCTTACTCTTTTTTTTCAGCACCAGACTATCTGCTGGATAATTAGCTTTTAATGTATCCATCTGTGCTTTGGCCCAGTTGATGAGGATGTTCCTCTGCGCTTCTGTGAGCTTTGCCCCTTTGTGTAAACCAAAATAGGTATAGGAAGCCAAAGGCATTTCTTTTTCTTCCACCTCTTCTATGGTCTCTTCCAATTTATGGTTTTGAACAGCTACTGATAGTGCTAAAAATGTAGAAAAGTTCAAATGTTTTTTTCCATCCAGAACATGATGGTTCAAAAACCAAGCAAATGGTTGTACGTTGGCATACCACGGATAGGTGGTCTTGTTGCTATGGCAATCGTAACAGGCGACATCTAATAGGTTTTGCACATCGGCAGGAATCAGATATTTTTTGGAAATAGCCAAGGTCTGGTCGTTAGAAACGTTTCTCTCTGGCTTGATGAACTGGATCAGAACCAAAACGATCCCTAATCCTAGAAGTACTTTCTTCATAGTTATTTACACGAATTTGAACGATAATTACTGGGCCTACAGGCCTCAAGGTGCTCAAAACCAAAAGTAAGAAAAATACAGGAGTTCTTTGATGGGTATTAACAAAGATTTATAAAAGCCTACATAATTACCATAGCCTCAAAGAAAAATCGTATACAAACAAGTCCCATAGGGACGATATATGGGTAGAAAATTACCTCAACACCAAACACCGAGTTGCGTATTTTACTTTTAGAAATCTACAGCATATCGCTTTTTCATGACCAACACTATACGTCCCGATATCGGGACAGGCTCTTACAGGACTTGTGGCTATAGCCTAGATGATTGGCTACCGATATATCGTCCCCATGAGACTGCTGCACTGGGATACACCGTCCCTCTTACATAACAAAATCACCCCTAACCGTTTCGGACTCGCCGGTAGTTACCATCTTCAAAAACTACTTAACCAAATCACCTATAAGACTCTGTATTTCAGATTCTTTTCCATAAAAACCAAACTTAATAGGCAAATATCCTAAACTGATTCCTTCAAACTGGGGCATAAAAGGCGAAAGCCGCTGGAAATCTTTCTCGGTCGTTAATAGAAATGTATCGCGCTCGACTCTGCAAATGTCCACAATCCGCAGGATCTCTTGCTCTGTAAAATTATGATGGTCAGGAAATTCAAATGTTTTTATAAGACGATAATGTGAGGCTACGTGCTCCTTAAGAGGTATAGGATTTGCAATACCTGAAAGCAGGACTACATTTGAAGATGTATGGAGTAGCCCTTGCACCTCTACCACAGCATCATAAACAATCTCCGAAAAGAAAACGGGGGTATTAACACTGGTATATGCCGATACTCTCGCCACTATGGTATCTTGTTCACGCTGGCTAATTTCTTTGGGACATTTGGTTACCAACACTAAATCGGCTCTTTGAGCACCACACCTACTTTCGCGAAGTCGGCCCGCTGGCAATACCAGATCATTGTAAAATAATCGGCCATAATCGCTCAATAAGATATTGACCTTTGCCTGCACATATCTATGCTGGTAGGCGTCGTCCAAGAGTACCAATTCGGCATTGGATGTTTCAAAGATGCGATCCAAACCGAAAACCCGTTGCTCACAAACGTAAAACTGGGCTTTGGTCTTAAACTTTTGGTATAATTGAAAAGGTTCATCACCTACTGTTGTGGCCGAAGCGTGCTCGTCTATCGCCAAATAGCCTTTCGTTTTACGGCCATAGCCCCTACTCAATACAGCGAGCTTGTATTGTTCCGTTAACATCCGAAGTAAAAACTCAACCATGGGGGTCTTGCCCGTTCCACCTACAGTAAGGTTGCCTATACATATAATAGGTTTATCGTAAGTCTTTGCCTGCAGTATAATCCCACGATCAAACAACCAGTTTCTGACTGCTGTAACCAAAATATACCCCAAAGAGAAGGGATACAACAGATATTGCCAAAATCTATACTTCAAATGCCGCTATTACTCTTCTTCTTCCTTAAACCAACCTGCATACTTTACATAGTTATTGGCTATGCGGTCTATCTGCCCTTTGATCAGCTCAGGTCCCACATCCTTCACTTTTTTAGCAGGCACCCCAGCATATATACTCCCTGCGGATACTCTAGTCTTTTCTAAGACCACTGCTCCTGCCGCAATAATGGAATTAGACTCTATGTATGCATCATCCATCACGATCGCTCCCATACCGATCAAAACATTATCCTCTATGGTGGAGCCATGTACTATGGCATTGTGCCCTATAGATACATTATTCCCAATAGTTGTAGGCGATTTCTCAAAAGTAGCATGTATGCAGGCATTGTCTTGCACATTTACCTTGTTGCCCATCTTTATATAATGAACGTCGCCACGCACTACTGCATTGAACCAAAAAGAACAATCATCTCCACAAATCACCTCCCCAACGATAGTGGCATTCTCTGCGATAAACACGTTATTTCCAAATGCGGGGCTTTTGCCTCTGACTTTCTTAATGACTGGCATCTCTGATTTCCTAAATTAATTAAACAATAATCTGATGTACGGGTGCTAAAATACGAATCTAAGGTTCATTCGCCAAAATTAACAGTATTCCGCTAAAACTTTAAAACTCAATTTTTCGTTAACGGATGTAAATGAATGATATAAAGGATGTCATAAAGCAACGCGTAAAAGACAAAGAGCAAAAAAGACGGGCTCAGAGTGGCATGTTGTTTATATTTCTAATATCTAGTTTCATGGTCTTTCTTACCTTATACATTTATTACAGTAGACAACTCAACCCCTCGTTTCATTTAAATACTTATTTTGACTACAGTTGCTTGGTCATCGTATTGGCCAGCGTGTGTATACATATTTCATACTTATTTTATAAGGATGATGAACTTCCCAAAGGTTTTGCGACATTGGTATGTACGCTTTTAGTCACTGTAGGCTTTGGCATCCTTCAAGTATTAGGATGGAATGAGCTCAAAACCACTTATCTGAAAAATTCAGCCTTATTTAACAACTATACTATGTTCATGATTCTCTCTGTATTTCACCTGCTGCACATTTTAGGGGGCTTGATCTATCTGGGTATATTGACCAAACAGCACTGGGCTTATCAAATCCATTCAAAGAACATCAATCTTATTAAATTTGCTGCTTATTACTGGCATTTCCTTGGGGGCATATGGCTCACGGTATATATGCTGTTTAAATAATGGCAATTTTGGCAAACAGCTACAATATCCTTAGATTTACAAAAATTGTATTGTACATGAGGAATCTCAAGGGTAGGCATATTTTCTTTTATATTTCACTCTTACTAAGTCTACCATTAGTTCACGCACAAGATTACCAATTTGATCTTTTACAAACTGAAAGTGGTGTGTTCTATACAGATACATTAGTCAATGACAGCTCTACCACACTACAAAGAGCAAAAATCGTAGATTACCTAAAACAAAGATACCAAGCTAAGAATCTACCCATTACCTATAAAGATTCCACTGCCATATATGTAATGAGCTATACTGCAATGAGCAGAAAAACAACACTATGGTTTACCGTAAAATTCCAGAAGGAAGGAAACCATGTGAAGGTGATTCTGTTTCAATTCGAAATACAAGATCCAGAAGAATACAATACCCCTACTCCTGCAAAGGTGCCTTTAGAAGAAATGTACAGCAAATATCTAAAAAACAAGAAGCCTGGAACCAAGGCGGCCTATCATGCCGTTTTCTCAGAGATCCAAGATACTGTTTTTAAACTAAAAAAAGAACTTGCTCCTCTCGTTTCCAAACCATAATTGATCAACAACAAAAGAACATACGTGAAAGAAACCAAAGACATATTAAAAGACAAGCACCTGAAAGTAACCGACTGTAGGGTGCAAATGTTAGAATTATTCCTGAAAGAGAAAAAAACCATTACCCATGGAGAAATTGAAAGGTCATTAATTACCAAACACGATAGGGTGACCGTGTATAGAACCTTACATTCCTTCCTTGAAAAAAATATCATTCACAAAATAGCCAGCCCAGACCACATAGGCAAGTATGCCTTATGCACTGTAGAGGACAATTGCAACGAATGTAAAACCCATACCGAACATGTACACAATATTGAACACTTACATTTCGTTTGTGAGAAATGCAAGAGCACTACCTGCATAGATATACACTTGGAAGAACTGATTCCTTTACCCAAAGGATTCAAACTCAACCCTACTAATATCACCCTCACAGGTTTTTGCAATAAATGCTCTAAATAAATATTTGTAGAAATATACTACTGTCTCTTATACACATCTCCGAGCCCACGAGAAGTATAGGAATCTCGGAATCCGTGTTATAGGTGAAAAAGAGGTG
>CAMFLX010000138.1 GCA_945957555.1 uncultured Cytophagales bacterium | reverse complement strand
TGTATAAAAAAAAATAAAATATTTTTCAAAAAGTTTAGCCCCAAAAAAACAACTAAGTTAATCTTCGAGGTTAAACCCACTGAGGATCAGCCAGAATACTAAGGTTCTCACCCGTTACAGGATGAGAAAAAACCAATTGACTAGCATGGAGTGCAATAGCGTTAGGCGCATATTTACCTGTATCACCATACAGTTCGTCTCCTAAAATCGGGCAAGCCAAAGACGCCAACTGGACTCTGATTTGGTGAAACTTACCTGTATGTAGCGCGATTTTCCAAAGAAATAAATCTTGCGAGTAAGGAAAAACCTCATATTCAAGCTTTACCTTTTCAGCAAATAGAGTATCCTCCGACACCAATACCGCTTTTTTCTTTTCCTTTCGATGCCAATGCTCCAAAACGCCCTTTCTTTGTAAAGGAGCCTTACTTGTAAGTGCTTGGTAATGCTTCTTAACCTTTCTTTCTGCAAACTGTTCACTGAGATTCTTAAGAACCGACCTTTGCTTTGCAAAAAGTACGATCCCGCTTACAGGCCTGTCAAGCCTATGAATATGTTGTGCATAATGTTCCGTCCTTAATACTTGTGAAGCCTTGAGGTACTGCTTGACCTGCTGTAAGAGGTTGGGGTAATTGTTACGATCAGGCTCTACCATAAGTCCATTAGGTTTGTTTACAACAAGTATGACCTCGTCTTCAAAAAGAATTTGGATTGGAGAAAGAGTATTATTCATACAGTAGACTTTGCAATTACAAAGATATGGCGTTTCTGTTATTTTTATCAAAAGTAAAATTCCTCCACTCTCTCTATTCCAATATCAACCTTAACTATAGATATTATTTTAAATGTAATAAAACTTAAGATCCCAAATGAACAAGGCCATCCAAATATCAATTTATTACATATTATTTACATTTAACAATGTATGCTTTTCTACAAAAATGAATAAAATACTCTTATTTCAGCTCAAAAACATAAGCATTACGTTTAATTTTAATTTATAAAGATTCCCACAACAGCTTTAACTGCCTTTTTCAAGGTGTGATTAATTTCCAAATTAATTCATAAATACTTTTTGAAGATTAAAAAAAAGTAGTATATTTACTAGAGCGTATTCGTACGTATATATTTGTTATTTTATTTAATTCCATGTTTATGAAAACTACGATTCTGTTTATCGGAGGAGGATATTCTTCCGTTTGGGCTTATAGGCAATTAGCAAGCTCAACCACCATCTTAAAAAAAATAAAAAAAGGAGAAGTCGAACTTAAAGTCATCTGCGACAGAAAGCATCACTATTTTCACGGATTTACAGGAGATGTCATTGGAGGACATATACCAGAAATGGCAGTTCTTACACCTCTTAAAACCTTGATTCCCGATGCGCAATTCATATATGGAAAGGCTACCCAAGTTTCTCCATTTATGAATATGGTAAAGTACACTACTAGCGAAGGCCAAACAAAAGAAGTCAAATACGATCATTTAGTGGTTGGCTGTGGTACTGTAGACAATGAGACCAACACTTTAGACTTTGAAGTGGATACGATCCACGTTAAAAAACCAAAAGGGCTTTATAATTTCAAAAAAGAGTTGAACCATTTGTTAGGCGGCTATGAAGCGGAGAAAGATCATAAGTTTGAGAAACCTCAAGAACATATAGTCTTGCTTGGTTCAGGATTTACAAGTGTAGAGATTGCTACCAATCTTGCAGAATACGTCAATCAAACTCATCAAGGCGTGATATCGGTTGCCTTGATCAACTCTAGAGACAAAATCCTTAAAGAGTGGCAAAACAAGCAACCTAGACTGGTAAAGTACGCCGAAAAAGCATTAACAAAGAATGGCGTAAAGGTTTATAACAATTGTGTGGTGGTAGACAGTAACCCAGAAGGTGTAACCTTGTCCAATGGTGTTTTCTTAAAAACCAGACTTGTCGTAAATGCAGTTGGACAACAACCCGTAGCTCTTCTGGGTCTTAGACATCTATGTCTTAATCCTGAAGGCAAAATAGAGACCAATCGCTATTTGAACGCCCTCGGCTATTCAAATATCTGGTGCGGTGGAGATATTGCATTGGTAAAAAGACCATTTAGCAAAGGCTTTTGCCCTCCAAATGCACTTTGGGCTATCATGCAAGGTGCTAGGATCGGTAAAAACATAAAAAGAGTAATGAGTAACAAAGCTCCTCGCAAGTTTTGGTTCCCAGGGCTTGGCCAAGCGGCGGCATTTGGTGTTGGAAAAGGAGCCTTAGAGCTCTATGGTATACCATTTTGGGGCTGGTTGGCCTATATCATACGCCTTGGATTCTTTTTTTATTTTTTCCCTGCCAAATCAAGGCTCATTAAAATAATTTGGCAGTTCTATAAGGACAAAAAAAATCCCAACGAAAAAGCCTCTATTTTCAAAGCCGAATACAGAGACCTTATCATCAGTAACGAAAAACAAGTAAAATTAAAGTCAGCGTAATAAAAACAAAAACCAGATTCACCATGAACATTATACTTACAGGAGCCACTGGCATCATTGGCAGGGAGGTACTTGCCGAATTGCTCACAAATGATTCAACAAGCAAAATAGTTTGTTTGGTCAGACGATCGAGAAGTAACTCTGCACAGCAGAGAATTGCAATACTCATCAAGAGTATCGCTTCAGAAATGGGGTTAAACTTGGATAACATCCAAAAACTTATAGAAGTAATCGACACAACTACCGATCCACCAAGAAGCTACAAGGGTATCTTGGAATATTTGAAAAAAGAGCATAAAAGGCACGATTGGGGGGTGTTGCATTTAGCTTCAAACACCAATCTTTCGCCGTTACCCAATGTAGAAGACGACATCTTTAATGATTGCTATTTACCCGCCTTAGACTTACTCACAGTACTTGCACCTTATATTACACAATATAGTTTTGTAAGTACTGCGTTCTCATGCGGACATCAAAAAGGTGAGATTCCCAATGAATATTTAGGCGGAATAATTCCCAATAACAGAAACTATTATGAACGACTGAAACATCAAGCAGAACTCAAGATTAAGCAAATCTGTGAGCAGAAACAGATCAAATGGCAAATACTACGACCAAGTATCGTATCAGGAAGATTAATCAGGGGGCCTTATTATTATACCCCAAAATTTAATGTTTTTTACGCATGGGGAGGCTTCTTCAATTCACTAAAAAAGAATAATGTAGATTGTGACGGCATTAGAATACTTGTAAATCAGAGTACGGGGATCAACATCATTCCCTCCGATTACGTAGCAAGAGCCATAAGTAGAGCTTTTTACAGATCAGACATTTCTGAGCTCAACCTTACGCACACCAAAGTGTTTGAAAACAACATACTCTTGCCCACGATGCTCAACCGTATAGGCGTTAAGAATTACGAATTTGTGGACCAAATGCCTGAGAAGTTCACTTTGGCTGAGAAGCTGTATTATAAAACTGCTGGCTTACAGTTTACCCCTTACCTAAGCACCTACGAACATCAGTATGATTCAAGTAAGGTGAGACAAGTGATGAACGACATATCAGAACCAAGCATACATGACCATTTTGAGCAGTTGTTTGAATTTGCGGTAGAGAAGAACTTTGTGGATGAGTCAATCTGATCATCTATAAGACACATATATCCAAGGAGATCATGGCTTTCATGATCTCCTTTTTTGTGCCTTGTAGCAACTTAATGAAACACTATCTTGCTGAGCATTATTCTTTCCAGAAAATATTCCATGGGTTTTAGCGCAACTGCTATTCCTCCTTTGCACGAAAGCGAAATCAGTAAGCTTGCCGTGATAGAATCAATAATGGGGTCTAAAATAGCTTCAGAGATTAAGAACAAAAAGACAGCAACGCTCATCACTATAGAGGTTGCCTTACTTTTTACAGTGGCCTTTTGAGTCGCTACTAATGCATTTTTGAGCACAGTAATGTCCTGTATAGTTCCTATTATAGTCTCAATAACCCCATCCTCCCTTTTACAAATATGGCATTTAATATTCAAGTGCTTAATCGAATAATCAAAAGAATAATATCTAATAGTGACCTCTTGAGAACTATTGTTTTTAAATGAATCGACATATTCAAGCACGGTTCCCATATCTTCCGGATGTACCTGACCACTAAAATCGAGCGGGCTAGGGTGTAAATTATCCTTTGAATGCCCAAGAATCCTTTGCGCTTCTTCGGAAAGGAATAAATTTTTGGTATCATAATCGTATTCCCAGTTACCAATATGGGCAATACGTTGTGCTTCAGCTAGCCTTGCCTCGCTCTGCTTAAGAGCAGCTTCTGCAATTTGTTTCTCTTTTCTGATATGAAACACCCTCAGTGCATTTTCTACGCTAAGTCTCAACGTCTCTTCAGTAAGCGCATTTTTAGAAATATAATCACTAGCACCCTCAAGCATCAGCTTCACGATCATCTTTTCATCTTTCTGCCCTGTGAGCATAATCACAGGCGTGTCTATATCTATGTTACGAATATTATTCAGCACATGTAAACCATCCATTTCTGGCATATTATAGTCTAGAAAAATACAGTCAAATGACTCCTCTCTTATTTTACACAATCCTGCATCACCGCTAGAGGCACTATGAATGACCGCCGAAACACCTGACTGAGCCAACATTCGTTTAAAGAAAAAGGTATCGTCTTCACTATCGTCAATTACTAATATTTTAAGTTTCATAGTGTTTATTATTTATGTTTTAGTCTGGGGATATTGGGAAAGAAACTAAATTCTAGTAAATAATTGTATGCTAAATATGGTTCAAAACATAGGAATCCCATCGTGGTGCATGCGTCTAAATAAAAGAAAGTTTAGTCTTATAAAGATATAATTTTTTGCAAAAAAAGCCTAGTCGAATAGCAACAAATGTAACCAAAAGTCAAAAAATCAAATAAAACCAAACAATTATAAGGCTCTACAGGCTTCGTTTCCAAACAGAATGCACTCTTATTTGAGGATGAAATAGAAATAATTTATGATGAAACTTTACTATTGTAAAACAACAATACTATTAACAGCTCTGGTATTATGTGCTTGTGGACAAAACGAAAGAAAAAGAACGTTTGATACTATATCCATAGACACTTTAACGGGAAGGCCACACTGTAGTGGTATCCATACTCCGATACTTTCTGATGCTGGTGCACTGTTAGGGTCTCTTTCCGTTTCCAATGACCAAACACATCTGTATGTGTCATTCAGTATGCAAAAAGGCTGGTCACTTAGTGAATCAAATCTGTATGTGGGTTTACTCTCCGACTTCCCTTCTTACCAAAATTCTGAGCAAAAAACGGATCTTTTCAGGCATAAAATTATTCATAATGAAGCCGTTGACTATTATACGTATTCCATCCCTCTGACAGATCTTAAAGCACTTGGATGTGTCGCGGTGTCTACATATTCTGTTGCAACTTTTTACGATGTAGACGACAAGATCTTAATAAAAAAGGAAGGCAAGTGCAATGGTGCCAATCTTGCGGGTTCTGGAGCATTCCCAACATATATTAAGTATTGCATCTGTAATTCTCCATCCTTGTAAGGCAAGTGATGTGGCAACCAAAGAGTGTTTTTATGTTTAACCCAGAATAAGCATTAGAAATTTACTGTGACAAAATGCTACCTCAAATTCATTTCGATACTCGTTTTTCTTCATTCAAGCTAGCATTACTAGCTTTTCATTCAGAAAAACTCCGTGCCTCATGACTTTTTCCTATCATTTCGTCTCGCTACAAAGTCTAATGATTAATCTGGGTTTAATGGAACAGAAACACTTTACAGTTATCACCCGTTTGTTAACATTGATGAGAGATAACATTACACCTGATAGAATGGTCTAAAATCGTAACCACTTGTGCGTACTTTTAAACAAAAGATACACACAAGTTATGGAAACAAGGCCATATCCATCAACCAATAATGATGTAAAATCACGACAACTACTATTACATTTAGGCCTAGGTCTTATTAGTGTCTTTTGTTTGTTTTTCTTGCTGGCCACATCTCACACCACCCTCTCTTTCGAACTCAGGAAAGCAAGCCTGCCTTTTCCAACGCCACAACCTTTACAATCAACCAGCGCTCTTATCCTAGACTCATCGAGCACACTTCCCTTGGATTCGAGTTGGAGTCCACCAAAAGAAAGAGTGTTGCTGATTGGCGACTCACAACTGGAAGGTTTAAGGGAACCTGTGTATAAATACTGCCTTGCAAACCACCACAACTTAACCGCTTCTGTGTTGTGGTACGGCTCATCCACCAGACAATGGAGTAGAAAAGACACATTGGCCTATTATCTAAAAAAATACAAACCCAGCTATGTAATTCTGGCTATTGGCCTTAATGAATTGTTCGTAAATGACATGGAAAATCGTAGGACTTATATTTCTCAAATCTTAGAAACACTCAAAGCTGCCCATGTCAAATATTTTTGGATTGGTCCTGCTGCTTGGAAAGAAGACAAAGGTATTACTTCGCTGTTGGCAGAAATGACCCAGCCCTATTTCTACCCATCGCATACCCTCAAATTGGATCGAAAGTCGGACCGAAGACATCCAACCAACAAAGCCGCTGCGATCTGGTTTGATAGCGTTGCGGTAAAGATGTCACTTCTCAAAGAACGAGGTATTGATTTCTCGGTCAAAAAAGACACAAACGCTTCAACAAAAAACTCACCATTTGTACTTCTAAAACAACAGCTTTACTAACACCATGGATTTACTCAAATTAGTTTTCGACAGGTCTGGCGAGCCATTGCTCTTCCACAGTGGTTATTTCCTATTCATCTTTGCCTTGTTTATGATCTATTATGCTTTTGTATTTCATAAACAGAGGCTCAGGGATATTTCCATTATATTGTTTGGCTTTTACTTTTATTATAAATCGAGCGGAGCATTCATCCTTTTGTTGCTCTTATGCATCAGTACTGACTACGTATTTTCCATATGGATCCATCGTACCAAGAATCTATTATTTAGAAAAATGTACCTGGTATCCGGTATCACATTCAGCCTTTCATTTCTGCTTTATTTTAAATACTGGAATTTCTTTATGGAAAATGTGGCAAGCATTACAGAAACCTCCTACACCCCAGAGCATATCATTTTACCTATAGGTATTTCGTTTTATACCTTCCAATCTATCAGCTATTTGGTAGACGTATACCAGAACAAGATCCAGCCCAGTTCTTTTAAAGATTATATATTCTACATGACCTTTTTCCCGCATTTAGTAGCTGGCCCCATAGTTAGGGCCAAAGATTTTGTGCCTCAAATCTCCAGAAAGATCTCAGTAACATATGATCAGGTAAACGAGGCACTGTATTTAATATCTAAGGGTTTGATTAAGAAAGCCATCATTGCCGATTTTGTAGGGCAATACGCAGATACAGTATTTACAGCACCGGAAGGTTTCTCTGGCACAGAAAACCTAATTGCGGTACTTTGCTATAGTTTACAAATATTTTGTGATTTCAGCGGCTATACAGACATGGCTATTGGCATAGCACTCCTTTTGGGCTTTAGGCTTTGTGTAAACTTCGATTCTCCATACAAGGCGCTTCATATCACTGGTTTTTGGCGCAGATGGCATATCTCTTTATCTTCATGGCTTAGAGATTACATATATATTCCATTGGGGGGCAATCGTAAGGGAATATGCTTTCAACTACTTTTTCTGACGTTGACCATGCTTATTGGAGGTTTCTGGCACGGAGCCAGCTGGAAATTCATCTTTTGGGGTGCCGGACATGGAGTATTGCTCTGCATTCACAAACTTTTCACGGTCAAATATCCACGGCTGCCTGAGGACTGGAAATTTAAAAGTATTTCATGGTTATTTACTTTTGCAAGCGTGGCCCTGCTTTGGGTTCCGTTTAGGGCTTTGTCCATAAACGATACCCTTGTCATCTATCAAAAGATATTTTCTCAACTAGACTTGAGCTATTTACCAGCAATCTATAGGGTCAATCCTTTGTTGCTAGCCATGGTATTTGGAGGTTTTACGGCAACTTTATTGCCCAACCATTATAAAGAAATCCTCAAAAACAAATACTTTGCCATGGATTTCACCTTAAAACTTACAAGTTTTATTGTACTGATACAAACCATTCTACAAGTACAATCAACTACCGTACAGCCATTTATTTATTTCCAATTCTGAATATCCATCAAAATCTATTTGCATGAACCAACCAGATTCCGCGCAACCGAACCCTATTTTAAATTTTCAAGTTTAAGTACTACAGAGTCTTTAAACAAAACATGTTTTCATACGTAGTACTTTCGAGATTGTTAAAAACATAATGTTAAAAAATTGGTAATTGAGGCATCTTTAGAGTTTAGGTTTTAGTAATTAATTAGAAAATCATGTTTTATTAAGCTAATATTTGTAAATTTATCAGTTTGTTAATTGCTACAAACAATTGAGTTCCCTTTTTTAAAACTATCCAATATATATAATGTTTCCGATTGCTGAAATAGAAAGACTAGAAGCTCTTAAAAGCTATAATATTTTAGATACTGAACCAGAGGAAGACTTTGATCGACTTACAGAGCTTGCCTCTCTCATTTGTGGTGTTCCCATTAGCTTGGTAAGCTTATTAGATCACGAAAGACAGTGGTTTAAGTCCAAAGTCGGTTTAGATACAAACGAGACGCCCAAAGATATCTCCTTTTGTCAATTTGCAATTACTGGTACTGAAGTTTTTACGGTTGAAGATGCCATCAACGATGAACGTTTTAGCAATAACCCTCTTGTAGTTGGATCGCCCGATATTCGTTTTTATGCAGGTTGTCCACTCATAGATCCGAATGGCTATGCCTTAGGTACTCTTTGTGTCATAGACACTGTACCTCGTAAATTAAGCGAAAAACAAATACGCGCATTAAAGGTATTGGCTCAAGAGGTCATCTCCCAACTGGTCGCCAGAAAAGAAAGAGCACAAGTATTAAAATACGAAAAACTATTTAATCTATCCATCGACATGGTCTGTATTGCAGGTTTCGATGGATATTTCAAGAAAGTGAATCCTGCTTTTACAGAAAAACTAGGTTGGTCGGAAGAGGAGTTATTGTCACAACCCTTTCAAAATTTTATTCACCCTGATGACTTGGAAGCGAGTTTGTCCGAAATTGCTAAACTCGCAGAAGGACAAAAGACGATACGATATTTAAGCCGCTTTATGACAAAATCTGGCAAAAATCGTTTACTGGAGTGGAAAGCAAACCCTGATACCCACACTGGCGAAATATTTGCCATAGCCAATGATATAACTGACAGCAATAAAATACATACAGCACTACAGGAGGCCAAAGCGCGACTACAAGAAGCGCAGGCCATTTCAAAAATCGGTAGTTGGGAGTTTAATTTGCGAACGCAATATTTAGACTGGTCTAGAGAACATTATAGGATTTTCGAGATAGAAGAACCTCAGTCTCAAGAAAACTTATACCTACTATATCGAAGTAAAATTCATCCTGACGATCTAATTGTTTTAGACAGATTAATCGATGAAGCAATTACGTTTGGTAAAGACTTCACCTTTGAACATCGGGCTGTCCTTGGCGACAACAGGATCAAGTACGTTCTTGGAATAGGGAAGCTCATCTTTGATGATTCTGGGAAACCCTATTCTGTAATTGGCACAGTACAAGACGTGACTGAAAAAAAGCTTCTCGAACTTGAAAATCAAAAAAACCAGCAACGGCTCAAAGAGGCTCAAAGAATTTCTAAAATAGGAAGTTGGGAGGTTGACTTGAGGACTAATAAGCGGATCTGGTCGGACGAAATGTACAATATCTATGAGTTGGAAAAAGAAGTTGACGAAGATACCTTTGAAAAGTTAAAATCCAGAGTCCATCCAGATGATTTTGATGCCATAATGACCGAAATGTATAAGTCTATCAAGTCAGGTACTGATATGACATATGAGTTTCGAGCCGTATTCGATGGTGGCAAGCGTGAAAAAGTAATTTACTCCAAAGGTTACCCTATAAAAGATGTGAACGGTATACCAGTCAGTTTTGTAGGTATCATCCAAGATATTACGGAACGAAAACAGACTGAATTGTCCCTCAAAACACTCACAAACAACCTCAATACCATTTTCGATGCCATTTCGGAAGGAATAGTTTTGCAAAATAACGAGGGAGAAATCATCTCTTGTAATCCAGCAGCTGAAGAGATTTTAGGGCTTTCCGCCGCTCAGATGGAAGGCAAGAATTCCGTTGATCCATCATGGCGTGCTATTCACGAAGATAGTTCAGATTTCCCAGGAGAGACACATCCTGCTATAGAGGCACTTAGAACCAGGAAATCTGTCAGAAACGTGGTAATGGGAGTTTATAAACCCAATAATACCCTTACATGGATTAATGTAAATGCTGTATTACTCGCAGATGGCAGAGGAGTAGTCTGTAGTTTCTCTGATATCACTGAACAAAAACACGCTGAACAGACTATTATAAAGAAAGAACACTGGATCCGTTCTCTCATTTCAAATATGGACGATTTGGTGTTTGTGTTAGACACTGATTATATATTCAAAGAATATTTTCAAAAAGCTTCTGATAAGCTGGCAATGCCACCAGAGATGTTTATGGGAAAACATTTCTCAGAGATAGGCTTACCTCAAGAAGCCTTTGAGGTGATCAAAAAGGCCTTAGACGATTGTAAAAGATCACTGCAATCGCAAAAGGCAACTTATTCACTTCCCCTACCCCACGCAACGCTTTGGTTTGATTTAGGGGTCTCCTGTGTGTTTGATGACAAAAATGAGATTACTGATTTTATCTGCGTAGCCAGAGACATCTCAGCCCAAAAGGCTATAGAAATGGAAATCATTCAGGCAAAAGAGCTGGCTGAAGCTGCAAGTATGGCCAAGTCCGAATTTTTAGCGAATATGAGCCACGAAATCCGTACACCATTGAATGGAGTAATAGGCTTCAGTGACTTACTGCTTAAGACGGAACTCGACAGTACACAGCAGTTATACATTTCTACAGTAAATAATTCGGCCAAGTCTTTACTTGATATCATCAATGATATTCTCGATTTCTCAAAAATAGAGGCTGGTTTATTAGAACTGGAAAACACTAAGGTCGAGATCGAAGAAGTGTTGTCGGAAGCCATTAATATAGTTTCGTATCAATGCCATAGTAAACAATTAGAACTCCTTTTGAACATTGCATCTGATATCCCCAAATACATTTGGACGGATCCTGTGCGATTGCGGCAAATATTGGTAAATCTTTTGGGCAATGCGGTGAAGTTTACCAAAGAAGGGGAAGTTGAGTTGAAAGTAGAAGTTTTAAGACAAAACAATAACGAAACTACTTTAAAATTTTCCATTATTGACACCGGAATAGGCATTGCTCCTGACAAGGTTGCCAATATTTTTAAAGCTTTCTCTCAGGAAGACACCTCCACTACCCGAAAGTTTGGTGGTACAGGTTTAGGGCTTACCATTTCTAATAAGCTTTTGACTTTAATGAACGGTAAACACATTGAGGTAAATAGTACCTTAGGAAAAGGTAGTGTGTTTTATTTCGAAGCCACCTTCAGGTCAGAAGGCAAAGTGGAACTCTCAAATCTCAGATTCGAAAGGCTAAAAGAGGTATTGATTGTCGACTTCAATGAGAAATCCAGATTGATCATCAAAAATATTCTAGAACGTTATGGTCTTAACAGTGAGTTTTCTACCCACGGACAACATGCATTGGCTTATTTACGAGCAGATGATAAGTATGATGTGGCAATCATAGACTATGACCTGCCCGACATGAATGGGCTGGAGCTCATTAAAAGAATTAGGTACGATGACGATCCTACAGTAATGAATCTACCTATAGTATTGCTACACAGTACTACTGGCGACAACTACCTCCATAGCTTATGTGTAGAATTTGATATCAAGCAACAGCTTTTAAAGCCAATTAATGCCTTACAACTCACTAGAGCACTCTTAAAAATCGACAAAAAAAACGAAGGCCAAAATGATGAATGGGAAACTAATGAAGCGATTGAAAACAGGAGCGCCCATAAAACTGTTTTAATTGTTGATGACAATAAAGTAAACCTGTTCTTGGCAAGGACTATTTTGGAAGATTTGCTACCCAACGCCACCATTGTTGAAGCCCTAGACGGCAAAGAGGCCATTGAAAAGTTTAAAACCACCAATCCAGATATCGTATTTATGGATGTCCAAATGCCTGTACTGAATGGCTATGAATCATCCTTGGAGATTAGAGGTATAGAAACAGACACCAGAGTGCCTATCATTGCGCTAACCGCAGGAACAGTAGTAGGCGAAAAAGAACGCTGCTTGTCTTTCGGAATGGATGACTACATCTCCAAACCCTTTGTAAGAGAAGATATGATAAAGGTTATTAATGATTGGTTCAAATAAGAAAGGTATCATTAGAGGAAGTTTTTAGTGCTCTCAAGGACTTTAAGGCAGGTACAGTCACCTTGGACATGCGATTGGAGGGTTACGAGCCTTTTTCTTAGGTGCTCAACATTAAGCGGTGACAGGTTCTTGAACTTAACAATTTCACTGAAGCCTTTGGACAAATCACCCTCTTTAACCCAGAATACGCATTAGAAATTTACTGCGACAAAATGCTACTTCAAATTCATTTCGATACTCGTTTTTCTTCATTCAAGCTAGAACTACTAGCTTTTCATTCAGAAAAACTCCGTGCCTCATGACTTTTTTGTACCATTCCGTCTCGCCAAAACCCCAAATGCGTATTCTGAGTTGAATAAAAATGCGCAAAACCTCCGAGAGATCGGGGGCTTTGTTTTGGGAACAACAATAGCCATAGGATAGCACCATCTCCGTATAGCAAGGCCTGTACAAGATAGCCAGATATCTATGTGTTTTATAAAACAAAAACATATATTTACTTCATCATTTATGGATCGGTCTATATTTAAATTTCAAACCTGGCTAGAGCAACGTTGTCAACCTAATCAGGAATACTCCAAAGCAAGAAACCTCTGGATGGAACTTTTGGTGTTTGCCTATAAAAATGGCGTTTCGTGTATATTTCCCGTCACAATATTTGCTTTACTTGCGGTATCACGCATGTTGCCTTTAGGTGTACTACCACGTTACGACTTCTTGCTCATCTGCTGTTTGCTCATGCAAGCTTTTCTATATTTTACCAAAATGGAATCGATGGATGAGGTACTAGTTATTTGCATATTTCACATACTGGGCATCACCATGGAGTGGTTTAAGGTCTATCATCATTCTTGGAGCTATCCAGAGGAGGCTTATACCAAGATCTATGGCGTGCCTCTGTACAGCGGTTTCATGTATGCCTCGGTAGCGAGTTTTATGTGTCAGGCATGGAGGAGGTTTGAACTGCAAATGACCGATTGGCCCAAAAATGGGGTCGCCATGGTCTTGGCGGCTCTTGTTTATATTAACTTCTTTACCCATCACTTTATTGGAGACTACCGTTGGATACTAGCAGCGCTTACCGTCATAGCTTTTCTCAAAAGTAAAGTTTGGTTTACCACCAACACTTTACGCAGACAGATGCCCGTGGCACTTTCTTTTCTGTTGATAGGCTTTTTTATTTGGTTGGCAGAGAACGTCGCTACCTTCTTCGGTGCATGGAAATACGCCCACCAGCACCATGAATGGAAGCTGGTGCATCTCCAGAAAATAGGCTCTTGGATCCTCATGTCAATCGTGAGTTATATCATCGTTGCCCAGCTGAAGTTTTGGAAAAAGGGAGATAGTCTATCAATATAAATGAGTATTGGTGGCCAATCTAATTTAAATTAGTATAACCTCAATTCGGGATAAGGGAAAACATGTATTGCTTATATCTTTTTGTTTATGAGTATTTTAATTTAACAATATC
>CAMFLX010000137.1 GCA_945957555.1 uncultured Cytophagales bacterium | reverse complement strand
GAAAGAAAGTTCGACAGATTGAGAACAAAGTTCAATCGAATTGTCCAGAAAATCGGGGAGTGTGAAGAAAGTTCGGTGGATTTGTCTAAAAAATCGAGAAATGAACCAAAAGTTAGGTGGATTTAGTACAAAGTTCAGTAAAATGGATTAAAAACTCGTGTAATGGACCAAAAGTCCAGAAGATTCAGCCTAAAAATCGTGTAATGGAAAGAAAGTTCAACAAAATGGATCTAAAATCGTGTAATAGACTAAAATTTCCGTCGAATTGTCAGAAAAATCGTGAAATTCAAAGAAAATTCAGTAAAATGGTCTAAAAATTGAACATAATAATGAATGTTAAGCATTTCAGGCTTTAACATCCAAACGCTTTTATTGTTGCACAGCAAAGCCCCAATACACATCTTTATAAATCGAATCTGCCAATATATAATGTAGAAATTGACCTTTTTTGCCCTCTAATTCAATTTCTCCACTAACTTTAAAGAGCTCGCCGTTCTTATTTTCTTCTGCCACAATATAAAAGTTTGGCAATATGTCTTGTATAGGTCTTTGATCCAAGAAAAGTACATTGGGCGAATCCTCCCTCATATTACCAGTAAATATCTCGGTAACTTTACCATGACGATCTACTTTATAGTTAAATATTGGCACCTGAGACAAGACACCTTTTAGCATCTTATCTTGGTTTATAATAAGCCCTTCTTGTACCTTTAGTTTTGTAATATCTTTTGAGATGATACATACACCGACCATTTGTCCAGTCTCGTCTTTAAATGGAATCCTAGATGTGTTAATAAACATTACCTCACCTGTATCAAACAATACTTTTTCCTGCAGATCAAGCATAGGGACCCCAACCTTCATCAATTCAACCTCTTCGTTTCTTGCCTTTTGGGCATGCTCCTTAGGGAAAAAATCAAAATCAGTAGTACCGATCATTTGATCAGGAACAAGGTTAAAGCGTTTGGCTTTAGCAATATTAACACGCAATGTCTTACTATCAGTATCCTTATAAGTAATCCGATCAGGAGTATATTCCATAAGCACATGAAACATACCTCTTTCCAAGAGGAGTTTTTTCTGCATGTTGCGCATCTCTTCAGTCTGACGCATCATTTGCTCTTGTGTTGCCTGTATCTCTTCTAAATTTTGGCGAAGCTCTTCCTCCTGGGCTTGCATCTGCTCACTATTCATCATTGATGCTTCGAGCAATTTCTGAGTTTCCTGGGTTACTTTGGCTCCACTCACAGTAGAGGCTATACTTTCGGCAATTTTTTCGACGAATGCTATATCTTTAGGTTCAAAAATACTTAAGGAAGCTATTTCCAGAACGCCCATGATAGTCTCATTGAGCTTAAGGGGTACGATGAGCACCGATTTCGGGAAAGAATCCCCTAAACCTGAGGTTATACTGAAATAGTTTTGTGGTACCTCTGTTAGAAAAATAGTTTCCCCTTCTTGAAAAGCTTGTCCTGCTAATCCTTCACCGACATGTAATGTTTTATGAATGTGCTTTTTCCTCTCGTAAGCATAACAGGCCTTCATTTCAAGGACATCCTCGCCATTATGTGACTCAGTAATAAATAGCGCACCTTGATTAGCCTTCAGGTATTTAATCAGATCCTTGATAATAGCATTGCATAAAACCTCTAAATTGTCATTGTTCTGACGCAAGAGTTGGGCAAACTGAGCTATCCCTTCTGAAGTCCAATTTCGCACCTCATCTTGGGCAGACACCTCTTTTAAACTATTACGCATCTGAGCTAGAGACTCTCCTAGTACTCCAGTATTATTAAATACAACAACCTCACTATCAAAATGTCCTTTACCAACATCCTCCGCAAATTTCTTAACACGCGTCAGATTTTGGGTTAATATGTTTATGCCAGTATAAATCCCTTGCAACTCATCGCCAGAATTAATGACCGCCTCTGGCAATTCACCGGCTGATAACTCTTCCAATTTAGATTCAATTTTATGCAATTTCGACAAAACCGCATTTATGATCTTTATTGAAAGCATAAGACCTATAAACAAAGTAAGAATCACAGAACAAAATATCGCAGCTACAGCCCAAAACCTTAAATGATCTACGTCGTTTTGCATGGCAAGCACCTCATTTGAAACTTGCTTTGAAACTGAATAGACGTTGATGATTTCGCGCTGTTCGTCCAAGGCCTTTTTCATAAAAAAATACGACGAAAAACCAATGACTATAGCACAAAAACACATCAGCATAAAGCCAATCGTAATTTTACCTTGAATGGTATTTGGATCTACCTTTAGATAATTGGGACGTTTCCTGTTTTGATATTCTATCATTTTATATTGTATTTCCCTAGTTGTTTTTGCACATTAATTCTTAAATGGTACGAAGTTCCGAGAACTTATATATGTATACGACTTTTATGATATTTGGGTACCACTTTTATTGAAAAAAATCATCGTTATTTTTAATTTAAATACGACAATAAAATTAAAGGTAGGTTGTGTATTGCGAAACAATTATGATTAATATGATCTTATAAGTTTTTCGCACAAACACCCGTGACTAAGCCACAGGTGTTTTTATTATATTTCGAAGTCTAAACGCCGAGGATTAAACACGTCGATGAGCGTTCCAGACTCCAAACATTTACAACAGTGCAATGTCTCTGGTGGCACATAGTAACCATCACCTTGCTTTAATACCCTTTTCTCCCCACCAATTTGCATTTCAAATTTTCCACTTTCCACATAACTAATCTGTGTGTGAAAATGCTTATGAAGTTCTCCAACAGCACCTTCCTCAAACTTAATTCTTACCAACATAAGATGATCATTATAACCATACATCTTCCTATGTATCCCCTCTCCCATCTTTTGCCAGTCGAGAGTGCTTTCAATTTGATAAACAGAACTTTGAGCCATATTTATAAAAAGATCAATTTATTAAACTTCTACTTTTTTCATTTTTGGAACCAAAAAGTGCATCACTAACCATGCAGACAAATATGCTGCGCCACAGATTAAAAACATGATAAAATAGGCTGTATTAATCTGATTGATTTCTTGATAGTAGATAAACATCCGTTTTTGAACTAACAAAGTCAACAACACACCTCCCAAACCTCCAAACAAACTCCCAATCCCTGTTACTGAAGCAGTAGAGCTTTTGGGAAACATATCTGAAACTGTAGTAAAGATATTTGCACTCCATGCTTGGTGAGCAGCCATGGCAAAACCAATAATCCCAACTGCCAACCACATATTAAGTGTTCCTAAATACTGTGCGGAAATAATTGGTGTTACACAAATTGCATAAATCAACATACTTGTTTTTCGTGCCCTAAACACAGCCCAGTTATTGTTGATAAATTTCATAGGTAACCATCCTCCAAATATACTTCCCAAACTTGCGATGATGAGAGGAATTGCCGAAGGCCAAACTAAAGTCTCGTTATCCAAATGATATTCTTTTCTTAAGAAATCTGGAAGCCAGAAAATATAGAACCACCAAATGGGGTCAGTCAAGAACTTGCCTAATGCAAAAGCCCAAGTTTGTCTAAAGGTCAGTAGCTTAGACCACGACAATTTTGGTTCAGCTACCGCCTCACCAACGACCTGATCCTCCACATCACTATTTATATGAGCCAATTCCGCATTACCAAGTCTATGTTGCTTACTTGGAATTTCGTAAAAAATAAACCAAAGTATTAGCCATACAAAGCCAATGGCTCCAGTCAATATAAAAGCCCACTGCCATCCAAAAGCTGTGGCAATTTGAGGCACTGTTAATGGAACTAAGATAGCCCCAACATTAGACCCTGAGTTAAATATACCCGTAGCCAAGGCTCTTTCTTTTTTAGGAAACCACTCTGCAGTTGTTTTAATCGCAGCAGGGAAGTTACCCGCCTCTGTAATTCCTAAAAAAATCCTAGCAATAGTGAAACCAAAAGTTCCTGATGCCAATGAATGGCATATAGCAGCAACACTCCACAAAAATGTGGCCAGTGCATATCCTATTTTTGTCCCAAGCTTGTCAATAATCCTACCAGCAAACAAAAAACCAATTGCGTAAGAAAGTTTGAATGCCATTTCTATATCAGCATAATTGGCAACTTCCTCCACTGGATTCCAGTTAAAAGATTGTGCTAAGAAGGGCCTTAAATAGCCAATAACTGTTCGATCCAAATAATTTACCGTCGTTGCAAAAAAGACCAACGAACAGATTGTCCAGCGATAATTTCCTATTTTATGATTAACTTTATCAAGTGTACTCATCTATCTCTATTTTTTAAAAGATTGTGCAATAACTAATGCCTTTTCGGTCGAATTTTGGATCTCAGTGTAATTTTTTTGTTCCAAAAACTCCTTTGTGATCAACTTACTTCCCAAGCCTACGGCTACAACACCTGACTTAAACCAAGCACCAATGTTTTCACTGTTGAGTTCCACACCACCAGTAGGCATGAAGTATAGATTTGGGAAAACCTCTTTTATTGAGCTCATAAAAGCTGGACCAAGTATATTGCCCGGAAACAACTTTATAAACTTAATCCCAATATGTTCTGCTTGAATAATTTCAGTAACTGTCATACATCCTGGTATATACAAAACTTGCTCTTGTTGTGCTACATGTGCAACTTCTGGCACTAAACCTGGGCTAATGAGGTAATCAGCACCTGCGACAATGAATGCCTTAGCGTCAACGGCATTTTTAATAGTGCCTATACCCAATTGCATATCTTTCAGCTCTGCGTTGCGTAATGCAACCAATGCTTTAAAATTAGACAAAGCCTCTTTGCCTCTATTCGTATATTCAATAGATCTCACACCAGCAGTATACAATGCCTTTAAGACATTGATTGACACTTCTTCACTTGCATGAAAAAAGAGTGGTAAGGCAGCCTGCTTTAGTATAACATCTAATGATTCTTGTATTTTACTCATTTTTGTACTCCGCTAAATTTTATTTCGTTTGCTAAAACCTCCTGTAAGGTTTGATTGGTCGCATCACTGGTTTCATACATTTTCCCCACTGCAGCAGTGGCTGAGAAATTGATGATTTCGGCTGGACTTAAGTCTTTATAAAAGCCATAGATCAAGCCTGCCATAAAACAATCACCACTTCCAATCTTGTCCTTAATATCATCTACATCTATTTCCCTAGATATAAACAACTTTGAACCCGTATATAAAGTAGCGTAATAATTCACCCCTCCTCCTGCTTTATCAAAGCGGAAAGTATTCGCAACATGTTTTACTTTGGGAAAATGCTTTATGATCGCCTCAGAGGTCAATTGAGCATGCGCTAAATAAACATCTTTCTTGTGAACAACTTCTGCTGTTTCATCAAGCGGCATTCCAAGCAAACGACCAGCAGCCCAAATATTACCCATAATAAGGTCGCAATATTGTGCTAACTCCGGCATTACCTCTACAGGAGATTTACCGTATTTCCACAACTTAGCCCTGAAGTTCAGATCTAAAGAAATGGTAACACCTTTTGCTGAAGCTGCTTTTAACAATTCAACACAAAGTTCTGTAACATTTTGGTTTAAGGCAGGACTAATGGCCGTAAAGTGTAGCCAAGAGACATCACTCAATGCCCCATCCCAATCGATCATGCCAGGTCTCAATTCTGAAAAGGCAGAATATGCTCTATCGTAAATGACTCCAGCATTTTTAAGATCACTCCCTTGAGGTAAGAAATAGATACCAATCCTATTTCCTGAAAAGTTCACAGCACTAGGATCTATACTCTTATCACGCATGTATTGCATAAGATCATGCGAAAGCGCATGATCTGGCAATGCAGTAAAATATTTGGAAGGAAGTCCCCAGCGCCCCAATGCAGTAGCTACATTAAGCTCTGCACCACCTACATAAGTAGGAATCTTTCCTTCGCTGATCCATTCACCATTGGTCTTTGGAGACATCCGTAAAAGCAGCTCTCCAAAAGACAAAATCTTTTTATTTGCATGTGCCCCACTCATGACTATCTGATATCAGGAATTGTCAACCCATCCATATCACTGAATACTTGATTCTCACCTGCCATTGCCCAAATAAACGCATAGTTTGAGCTACCACAGCCAAAGTGTACTGACCATGGTGGAGAAATCACTGTTTCAAAATTATTCATCACTATGTGTCTCGTCTCAGTAGGCTGACCCATATAGTGAAATACCCTCTGTTTCTCAGGAAGATCGAAATAGAAATAAGCTTCCATTCTACGTGTATGTGTGTGTGGTGGCACGGAATTCCAAACACTTCCTGGTTCCAATGCTGTTAGCCCCATCACCAATTGACAACTTCTAATACCATCCAGGTGAATGTATTTGTAAATTGTCCTCTTATTCGATGTGGATACATCACCCATAGCCACAGGAGATGCCTCTTCTTTTGAAAGTTTTTTGTTGGGATAGGTTTGATGTGCAGGAACTGACATCATAAAAAACAAAGCTGGAGATCCTGCATCTTTACTTTTGAAAGTCACCTTTTTTGTACCTTTACCCAAATACACACAGCCAAGTTTGTCAATATCATAAGCTACGCCATCCGCTTCAATAGTTCCAGTGCCTCCTACGTTTATAAAACCAACTTCTCTTCTTTCTAGAAAATATTCAGCCTTTAACTCTGGATGATTGGGTAAATCCAAAACCTTAGAGACTGGTTTTATTCCACCTAATATAGCGCGATCGTAATGAGAATACATGTAGGTAACCTGATCATCCACCATACAATTTGGCACCTGAAAAGCCTGACGAAGCTCCTCAGTGTTCATCCTACTTACTTCTTTGGGACTGTGTTCAAATCTTATTTCCATGTTTTTGTAGTTGAAAGATGTGAGTCAAACTATTTAAGCGTATAACCCACACCTAGTTTTCAATATATTTTTTACACTTTGTATATCAATCCTTAAATTAACGACCCATCCAGCCGCCATCAACTGTAAGAACAGTTCCGTGTACATAATCTGACGCCTTTGAGGCCAAGAATACTGCAGGACCTTGAAAATCTTCTGGAACACCCCATCTCCCTGCCGGAATACGATCCAATATTGATTTACTTCTTTCTGGATCAGCACGTAACGCGGCTGTATTATCCGTGGCAATGTATCCAGGAGCGATACCATTAACATTCACACCTTTGGCTGCCCACTCATTCGCAAAAGCTTTCAATAGACTAGCTACAGCACCTTTACTTGCCGCATATCCAGGTACATTCACACCTCCTTGAAAACTTAGCAATGAACAAGTAAAGATGATTTTACCAGCCCCCTGCTCTACCATTCTTCTTCCCACTTCCCTACCTACGATGAACTGAGCATCTAAATTGATTGATAATAATTTATCCCAATATTCATCTGGGTGTTCTGCTGCTGGTTTACGTAAAATGATCCCTGCATTGTTCATCAAAATATCAATGCGAGGGAAATCTTTATAAACTTGCTCCAAGAAAGCATACAATGCAGTTCTGTCAGAAAAGTCACAAACATAGGCCTTGAACTTACGTCCCATTGCCTTTACTTTTAGCTCCACTTCACTTCCTTCCAACTCAATAGAGTTTGACACCACAATAACATCAGCGCCTGCCTGAGCAAAGGCAAGGGAAATCCCTAAACCAATACCTGTGTTTCCACCTGTTACCAAAGCTGTTTTTCCTGACAAATCGAACATATTCGTACTCATACTTTTTTTATTTAAATTTTTGAAAAATTTGCCCCCTTGCGGGGGCGTATATAGTTTTTAAGTGTTTGCTATTTTTTAATCAATTCCTCCCAACCAAAATATTGTTTGGCATTATTGAAACAGATATCAGACACGACTTTACCAGTCCACTCGATATCGTTTGGCAATTCCCCATTTTCTATCTCTTCACCCAAGAGATTACACAATATGCGCCTGAAATATTCGTGACGAGGGAAAGACAGGAAGCTCCTCGAATCTGTAAGCATACCCACAAATTTGCTCACCAAGCCCATGTTAGACAAAGCGTTCAACTGTTTGGTCATTCCATCTTTTTGATCTAAAAACCACCAGCCAGAACCCCACTGTATTTTGCCAGCCATAGAGCCGTCATTGAAGTTTCCAATCATGGTAGCCATCATTTCATTATCAGCAGGATTAAGGTTATACAAAATTGTTTTGGCCAATTTATTTTCAGAATCAAGTTTACCCAAAAACTTCGCCAATGATCTAGCCTGTTGGAAGTCACCAATTGAATCCCAACCAGTGTCGGGCCCTAAGGTACGGATCATACGAAGGTTGTTGTTTCTGATTGCACCAAGGTGAAACTGCTGGGTCCAACCTTTTTCCCAATCCCACTCAGCAAAATAGACTAACATCGCAGACTTAAACTTACGTCTTTCTTCAAGTGTCAAATCTTTACCTGAGCGAATCTTATTGAAAATGCCCTCTATTTCTGAATCAGTATAATCTTCTGCATAAATCTCTTCCAAACCATGGTCGGAAACAGAACCCCCTACTTCTGCAAAGAAATCATGGCGGCTTTTCAATGCTTTGAGATAGTCATTAAATGATGCTACCGAAATATTTGAGGCTTGTTCTATACGTGCCACATATTTGTTAAAGCTCTCTACATTATCCACATTCATGGCATTGTCTGGCCGAAACGCAGGTAAAATAGGAATCTCAAAACCTTCTTTTTTAAGCTGAATATGCAGTAGCAGATCATCAGCAGGATCGTCTGTAGTACATACCAGCGCGACATTCATTTTACGAAGTAAACCACGTACTGTATATTCAGGGGTGTTCAGTTTTGCAGAACACTCTTCGTAAATTTTTAACGCTGTTTTTTCATTAAGAATCTCATGAACATTGAAATAACGTTGTAATTCCAAATGGGTCCAATGGTATAGCGGATTACGCAATGTATAAGGTACGGTCTTGGCCCATTGCTCGAATTTCTCGTAGTCACTTTTGTTACCAGTGATATAACTTTCATTTACCCCATTGGTACGCATCGCTCTCCACTTATAATGGTCACCATTCAACCAAATCTGGGTAAGATTCGCAAACTGATGATCAGAGGCTATTTGCGCTTGCGGCAAATGACAATGATAGTCTATAATAGGCTGGTGCTTTGCATAAGTATGATACAGCACCTGAGCCGTTTTACTTTGTAATAGAAAATTTTCGTCTAAAAAAGCTTTCATATTTTTATTATTGCTTAATGCGAAAAGCTCTATGCTTAACGCTAATATTATTTATGCTTGCGTCTTTATTTTTGAATCATTTATAGTATTCAGACTACAACGATACGCCACGTTTCCATGGAATAAAGTCTTCGTGGCCATGCTTCACAGAAAACACCTCTTGTTCCCCACTAGCTACACGAATCACAAAGTCTAAGATTCTTTCTCCGGCTTGTTCTATGGTCTCCTCACCATCAATAATCGTCCCCGTGTTGATATCAATAATGTCTGGCATCTTGTTATACAATGCAGTATTCGTTGAAATCTTAATAACAGGAGCGATAGGATTGCCAGTTGGTGTCCCTAAGCCGGTAGTAAACAATACAATCGTAGCGCCAGAACCAACTTCTGCAGTGGTAGATTCTACGTCATTACCTGGGGTACAAAGCAGATTCAGACCTGGTTTAGTCACTTTTTCTGGATAGTCAAGTACGTCAACTACGGGTGACGTTCCGCCTTTTTTGGCAGCCCCTGCAGATTTGATAGCATCGGTAATTAATCCATCCTTTATGTTACCAGGTGATGGGTTCATGTAAAAACCACTTCCAGCCTCCTCAGCACGCTGATTATAGGTCTTCATGAGGTGCATGAATTTTTCAGCCAGATCTTCGCTTTTACATCTATCACTCAACTCTTGCTCTACGCCACATAATTCTGGAAACTCGGAAAGGATTACTGAACCGCCTGCTGCCACTAGCAAATCAGAGGTGTATCCAATGGAAGGATTTGCAGAAATACCTGAAAATCCATCGGATGCTCCGCATTCCAAACCAAGACATATCTTGCTTATAGGAGCAGGCTTACGCGTATTTTCGTTTGCTTTGATCAAGCCTACGAACGTATCACGAATACCCTTTGAAATCAAATCTGTCTCTTTACCAATTTTTTGTTGTTCTAGTACCACTAAGGGTTTATCAAACTTTGGCGATCGCTTTTGGATTTCTTCTTGTAATATAGAGACTTGTGCATTTTGACAACCCAAGCTCAGGATCGTAGCTCCTGCCACGTTTGGATGTGTGATATAACCCGCAAGCAAACCGCACAAAGTTTGTGAATCCTGCCTGATACCACCACAACCGCCTTCGTGTGTAATGAATCGTACCCCATCTACATTAGGGAATAATTTATTTTTACTCTGGGCTGTAGAAAGTTCAAAATCAGCGCTAAGGATCTCTTCTACGCTTCTGCCTGTTTTATACAACTCCACTAGCTTTTCTGTGTACTGATTATACTTTTTAGGCCTGCCATAGCCCAACTCGTCTAAGAGTGCTTCACGCATAACGGCAACATTCCTATTTTCACAAAACACCAAAGGGATAATCAACCAATAGTTGGCAATACCCACACTACCATCAGAGCGATGATAGCCATTGAAGGTTCTATCTTTGAGTTTGGAGATATCTGGGGTCTGCCAACTTGTTTTACGTGACCCTAATTTGTAATCGCTTGAGGCATGGTGAAGATTCTCTGTAGAAATCCGAACACCAACAGACAAATCTTGTTTGGCTACACCAACCAAAACACCATACATAATCACAGAAGCTCCCTTTGCAACTGGCCTAGATATGAATTTATGCTTAGCAGAAATGTCTTCTTGCAAAAGATATTCCTCTCCATCAAGCTTAACGACCTCTCCCTTTTTCAAATCCTGCAAGGCAACAATTACGTTGTCGTCTCTATGAACTTTAAGCGTCTTTTGACTCATAATGCCACTGTTATATTTTATCTTATAATGATTTATCCCTATTTATAAATTCAATTGCGTCCAAAACTGCTTTTTTGAAGTCTGGCAAAATACTTAAGTCCGTATTCCACAAAGTTTGATCACTCAAAACCGAATATGTTACTTTTGAAATTTCGCCCTTCTCCCAGTGCTTGTTTAAAATGGATGCTTTATCATCAACGATTTGATATTCCTTCCCTCCTATCTTACCTATATATTTACCGTCGACATTCAATACTGATTTCATGAACAAAATATACGCGGCAAAACCCATAGCGATACACTTAGGTGCTATGTAGCTTTTTTTGTAATGGTTCAAGAGTAGTGGAACATTACGCATTCCCATTTTTGAAGTATATTGTGCTGATATACTCATCCATTCGTGTGCAAGAAATGGATTGGCAAAACGATCTAATACTTTTTCTGCGAATGCTCTCGCCTCTGGTTCCGTGATTTCAGCGCCTACCAGTATAGGTATGATCTCATTATACATCAACTCAGAAATAAAACTTTTGAATTCTGTATTTTCCATCGCTTGTCTTACTGTGGCAAAACCACGGCTCAGAGCAACCGCACAACTCAATGTATGTGGGGCATTTAGCAACCTAATTTTGAGTTCTCTATGCTTATTGATGTTTCTTGCGACTACGACGCCTTCGTCTACAACCGCAAAAGAAAGAATATCCTTAGTTCTCTGACGAGAAGTCTCGATCGCCCATAAACGATAAGGTTCTGCCATGATCATCAACTGATCTTCATAACCCAACTGTTCCTCTACAAGCTTATGTTCCTCTTTAGGTAAGGCACCAGGTACTATTCTATCAACCAAGGTACTGCAAAAGTCATTTGCCTCAACAAGCCAAGATATGAAGTTCTGATCGCAATTATTCAAGGCTGCTAGTTCTAACAGGATATTTTTTACCACTTTCCCATTATCAGGAATTAACTCCGTAGGTAATATAACCACCCCGCTTTCTATAGAACCTTTAAAAACTTTATATCTTTCATAAAGGTAAGCCAAAAGCTTTCCAGGGAATGATGAAGGTGGGCTATCTGTCAACCTGTCCTCTTTGACTAATTTAATACCAGCCTCTGTTGCATTGGACATAATGATGTTAATGTCCAAATTTGCAGCACAAGCCAAAATTTGATCCCAGTCTGTGCTCGCAGAAACTACTCTGCTAATAGAAGAATTGATAACCTTTTGATCTACTTGTTTTCCTTCTTCAATACCTCTAACACATACTGTATATAAACCATCCTGTTGCGCAAAAGCATCAGTACTTCCTTTGTCTGTAGATTTAACAACTACAATTCTGCCATTAAAGACACCACTCCTGTTTGCCTTATCTATAAAATAATTTGGTAATCCTCGCAAAAGCACTCCTGTACCAAATGCTAAAACTCTTTCTGGGAGATGCAATAAATGTTTTTGAGGTATTACTAGATCAGGCCTAGTACCTATCTTACCAATGTTTTCTTTTGCTAAAAGCATTTGTGCGTTTATTATTTTTCCGGATTCCATCTATCTCCAAACAACCATTTTACATCTATACTTGAAGGATTTACAGAAACACCTGCTGTGCTTATGTTGTCTGCAAACCAACTATAATCTCCACCTACTTTATGACAGTTGTAGTAGTATACCCTGTGCCCCCACTGTATTACATTCTTAGTTTCTACCCTGTATATAGCTTTATCTGCCATGTTGTTTGCGAAATTGCAATTGAGGAGAAAAAACTGTGCATCTCTATGATAGCGACCTAACTGAAACCCATCATATCCCTCAAAAGAACAGTAATTTAATATGGTTTTCGAATCTTGAACCTGCGATCCATCGTGCCATATTGCGGCATCGCCACGGCTTGCGATAAACTTACAATTCTCAGCATACGCCCAACCTCTAGGGCAATACAAATCAACACCACCTTCCATGGTGCAATCTTTAAAATAGTACATCCCAGACTTTACGTTCCAAGGACTCATAGTATCACCTGCATAAGATTTAAAGTTACAATTGATCGCCTTAAAGCGAGTCGCAGCCATGGTTCTTACGGCCATTTGATGGCCGGTTCTTGTGATTATTTTTTGTTGAGCGCCAGTATCATTCGCACAAGAGATTGTTTTGTCCTTTTCCCATTCAAATCCAAAACTATTGACCACTGTAAGGTTTTTGAGGGTGATGTCGTTACCGTCAATATTCAAGGTCGCTACGCCCCAATCGTCAGAATGATTACATCTCCACACTTCCCTTGCTATTGCTTCGGTAATCACAACACCCTCCTTATCTTCACCTTCAAGTGTGATATTATGTTTCTCAATATAAACCTTCTCTTTGTATACGCCTTTCTTAATATATATAATGCGAGGGACTGCAGCTGAATCCGACAAACTAGTAATTGCTTCTTGTATGCTCTTAAAATCACCTGTCCCATCCTTTGAAACAACAATTTTAGCTGTCTTAGCTCCTAAATTAGCCAAGGCAGAAAGCATGAAAACAAACAACACTATTTTGTAAAATACAGTCATTCTATTTTTTAATAGGACATTGTTTAATAGCCCATTTAACTAAATCCTCAGCAGCTTTGTAGTTTTCATAAACTTCAGCAGGAATTTTTCTATCATCCATATATTCATTATACAACCATGGATCACCTACGGCAAACACAGTACCTTTACCATATTTAGCAGTTGCAATCACAATATCCTTACCTTCAACAACCAGCGGTTTGGCTGGAGATTTCACAGAGAGTGTTGCTATTTCCTTCAAATAAACCTTCTTTTCATTAGGAAAAACTTCATTACCTGCCGCAATATTCACCGCACCTGAAGGATAGTCCTTACCTTTAACCATGTTCCGTGCTTGATCATTAAAGTGTATTCCAAATTTAGAAGCCAATTGATTGATTCCCTTCAACTCTGCATGACCAGTATCATTGGCAAATAATAAAAGTACACCACCTTTTTTTACCCATTCAGCAATAAGCTTAACATGCTTATCTTCGATAAA
>CAMFLX010000136.1 GCA_945957555.1 uncultured Cytophagales bacterium | reverse complement strand
AATTTGAGGTAGCTTTTTGTCGCAGTAAATTTCTAATGATTATTCTGGGTTAAATATTTAGACATAATTATAACCTCTGGGATCAATTATCCTTCAGAAAAATTATGATTTTGAGGCGTTAAACGATGCTTACATTGTATTCACAGGTTTTAAATTAGGAGCCGCAGGTGTGTTGACCTCAGCAAAGAGCCCAGACGACCTTAATGACCCTTCGAATGCAGAGATTACCGTATATGATATGATGGGAATGCTGGTGGCTCATGGTTCGGCAGATGAGATCCATTTAGAGGATGGCCTCTATATTGTGAAATCTAAAAACAAAACGACCAAGCTGCTCATTAAGAATTAAATAACGAACTATACAATATGAGAAGTCTTTACGAGAGGTATTTAGTGCGTTGATAGTAAGAATAACAAGGCTGTCCAACAAGGGCAGCCTTGTTTTCAATTCAAGGTCAGACCTTAAAAAACTTAAGCTCTAAGCCGCTATATGGTGTCCTAAAAAACATCATGTAGAATTGTTAAGTGTTTTGCCTACTTTTGGAGTTGTATTTTAAACAACAATATAAATGATGAAATCGCTACTTTTCAGTATGGTACTCTTGGGTACACTGAGTACAACCCTTGCCCAGGTGACTATAGCTAGTCCCTATGAATTTGGACAAGTCAAAATCAATATCAACATTACATATGAACCATCGTTAAAAACGGCTGATTCTGTAGTGCTGGAAGTGAACTATGGTGATGCTTACCAGAAAGTGAGCACAGCCAAAGGTCTTCCTAAACAATTATCATAGAACTATAGATCTAAAGAAAGATTTATGAACAACCGCAAGTTTCGTGTGGTGGTTTACCAGAAAGCTAAAGAACCCTTATATAGTAATGAAGTAGATGTTTATTATAAACCACAGTTTAGCTACATAGATGGAGGCTTGCCTAGTGTGACCGACATCAAGGCTACCTTGTTAAAAAAAGGAGATGCCACCTACGTACATTTGACATGGAAGTCAGTACCAGGTGTATTTGCTTACCGCTTGTTTACAGAATCGGCAGGCGCAATGATCTGGGAGGCAAGTCTTGGCGATGATGGATTCATCTATGATACTTCTTTTGATTACTTAGTAGAGTATACTGGAGAAAGTACTTTTACTTTTGGCATAGGTGCCTTAGATGGGCCTAACAGCAACAGCGATGTACCAAAGTTGGTGAATAAATGTAAAATAACAGTGCCAGCGAGATAATTAGTATGTAGCAATAAGACGACCACTACGTACCTGTAGAGGCTATAAATGCTCCTATACTTTAGGGGATGAGATTAGTGTGAGCTTTTTTCATCCCCCTATTGTCTTAAATATCAGTACTGACACGGGTATATAGCGTAAAGAGTTTAGAACACTTATTTAAGAGTAGTGTCCTTTCTAAGGTTTGACCTCTTAAGTCTAAGAATCAATTTGATAATTACCCTACCCTAGGTTAATTGCAATACTTGTACAAAGGGGCAATCTTCAAATTACTACTCACCAACCATTACAAAAGCACCCCAATAAAAAGGATCCGGATATTTAGCCTTGAGCGATTGTTGTGCATTCTTAAAAGCCTCCCGCTTGTCTTGTTTATGGCTCAACCAGTTTTCATAAAAGGCCGTCATGAGTTCTTGGGTGGCTTGGTCAGCTACCGACCAGAGCGACATCAATACTGTACGCGCCCCCGCTACCTGAAAGGCGCGTTGCAAGCCGTACACACCTTCCCCATTTTTCACATCGCCCAGCCCTGTTTCGCAAGCAGAAAGGACGACCAAATCGGTCTCGTCCAAATTCAAATTCATTGCCTCCAGTGCAGTAAGGATCCCATCGCCACCGTTTGCAAATGCATGATTGGCCTGAGCCAATAACAAGCCAGAACGCAAAAGAGGGTGATCTTGAAGCTTCTTCCGCTCTATCCCCATTACTTCTCCTACCATGGGGCCGTCCAAATCTTTAAGAAAAAAACCATGTGTAGCAATATGCAGAAAACGTGGATTTTTAATGGATTTCACAAAAGCCTCGGAAACGTCCATGTCAAAGTAAGGCTCCACTTCTATATGATTCTTATCGCAAATGGCTTTGACATGCAATACCTCCTCTTTAGTCTCTGGCAAGTCTGGTACAGAACCCTGCCCTACAGAGCCCAACATATCCGTGGAGACTTCTCCGTAATTAGGATGCCCCAGCAAGATGCCCTTGTGATGGCCTGCCAAATGATGGCGATGAGAACGTAAGCTCAGGATATCTCTAGTATTGCTCACCTGTTGGATCTCAAGTTCTTCAAACAAGTATTTCAAAGTTTGTGGATTTTGGAGCGTCAGCAGATTGATTTGATTGTAGACTCCATCGCAAGAAAGGTACACCTTGTGCACGCCTTGCAGCTGCTGAGCGATCTTAGCCCAATATTGTTCGTACGAATGCATATCGACAAACCTATATTTGAGTGCATTGCCATAATAACTCGCATATTTGTGCTCTAAGGCAGAACCGTTGTGTAATAGGATCATTTCTGGGTGGGAAACCATATCTGGCCTTAATATGAGAATCATATAATGTACCGAATCCTCGGCACTCTGGTCTACGCTTATAAATCGAACCACCTCTATGGCACACTCCCCGGGCTTGAGTACTTTGCGCACATCGTTCCAAGTGGGTGTTTTGGTTTCAAACAGATGGGCAAACATCTGAGACTTACGCGAAAGGTTTTTTTCCAATACATTGGCGCGCTCTTCCAACTGCGCCAAAACAATTCCTTGCAGCTGTTGTTCTTCTTTAGAGAGCTGATAGGCCGCCGCCAAAGCCTCCCGCTTACTTTGCCAGTCGTGGTAGAGTTGCTTTAGTGCCTCATCGTGCCCTTGTACGATTCTTTGTTGCATTTTGTGGGTGCTGTTATACAAAAGTGCCTTGATGGCAAGCTGGCAATCATACACATCACCAATAATCTGTGGCATTTCAGCACTGTATATAGAGGCAAAGGCATTGAAGTACTCAAAACTATGAGCCAACATGTTTACATAATAGCTTCGCTCTTTTTCTGACAATGCATAAAAATTGTTTTCGATTTGATTGAGTAGATTCTGCTTGATCTCAATATATAGAGGTGCAGCTTGGGCATATTTACCTTGATTCACATAGCAGAGCGCTAGATTGTTCAGCGAAATCGCATAGTCGGGATGCTGCTCACCCAAAAGCTCCCTACGCAAGCTCAAGACCTCCACATACATTGATTCGGCCCGAGAATACTCCCTACGATTTTCGTACAATACAGCAAGCCCGTTTAATGATGTGGCATAGCTTGTATGCTTGGCCCCTAAAGTACTTTTGTGAATACGAACCGCCTCTGTGAGCAAAGCTTCCGCATCTTGATAGTTGCCTTGACGAAAATCGCAATAGGCAAGGTTATAAAGTGTGGTGGCGTAATCGGGATGGCTCTCACCCAGATTATCCTTTAACACATGAATGGCCTCTACATACAAAGCTTCCGCTGCAGCATACTTACCTTGCGACTCATACAATACCGCCAAGTTGTTTACAGAAGTGGCATAACCATTGTGCTTTTCCCCTAAATTCTTTTTACGAACGTCGATTGCCTCTTGATAGTAAAGCTCGGCCTTTTCATAGTTCCCTTCCGACTCATACAGATCTGCCAAATTGGAGAGCAAACTGGTATAGTTCATGTGTTGCTTTCCAAAGATACGGGCTACCAATTGCAAGTTCTCCAAATACAAAGGCTCCGCCTTGGCATATTGCCCTTGTTTTGCATACAATAAAGCTAGATTGTTCAATACAAGGCCATAATCGGGCTCATCGGTAGCATTAAACTTCCGAAACGTATCCATCGCTTCCAGATACAGTGACTCTACCCCTACCATATTGCCACTCTTTTCATGCAAATAAGCCAAATCGGTCAGCGCTGTTGCATAGGCAGGATCATGTTCAAGGTCGTTTCCCTTATACACTTGAATGATGTCCATATAGCTGGCCTCAGCCTTTACATGATCTCCCATTTGCTGATACAAAAATGCCAGATCGCTCAAGTTTGATCTATAGGCAGCAGAAGCCTCTCCATCCTTCTTTTTACACAGGTGTGTCAATTCAACACGCAAAGGTTCTGCCTTGGCCCACTCATGTTGCTTCTCATACAATACTGATAAGTTTTTAAGCACTGCCAGATACCCCCCATCCGACTTATGCCCCGCATTCTTGTATATATTGAGTGCTTCTAAGTACAAGGGCTCAGCCTGTAGCGGTTTTTGCTGTTTATAATATAAAAGTGCCAAGTTGTTCAAAGGTTGGGCACAATCAAAATGACCCACGCCCTGCATTGACTTCCTAATCTGGATCGCTTTATGATACAAGGGTATTGCTTTGTCGTATTGCACATTTTGCTCATATAAAGCAGCCAAGTCCAATAAGTTTAATGCATAATCGGCCCTACTGAGCTCAGCGTGAGTCTTATAAATGGAATCTACTTCCAAATACAGTGCCTCTGCACTTCGTCCGTCTCCAAGCTCCGCATATATCATGGCAAGATTGCTGCTGGTGGTGAGATAATTCTGGTTAGCAACACCTAAGTCTTTATGAATAACCAATCGGGTCTTTTCAAAACATGAAATTGCTTGTTTCAAATCACCGTCTTGGTAAAACTTGGTGGCTTGCTGGTGATAAAAAACCCAATCTTCGCTTTGGGCCATAGAAACAGAGACTATCACAACAATAAATATTCGTACCAAACGAGAGCGTAAATTCATGTTCTCCAAAAAATACCAACACAATAATGGCAATATGCAAGATACAAATTATGACGAATGAAACACATCATACACTCACAAAATGACGGCGTAAAGCCCACGGCTTTGTAAGAAATAAAATTCAATCCGGCATTCTAGGTAGGGCGAGAAAACAGAGAAGGTTTTACCTCAAAAAAGCATTAGTTCATACTGGTATAAAATTCCTTGAACTTCACGGCAAGGGTATCATAGCGAAAACCGGCAAGGCTATCTTGTTTGTTTATTTGATCGCAAAACACAAACTGGAGATCCACTTCCACGCTCCAACCGCTACTTCCTTGCTTTATTCCCGAAATAGTACCCAACAAGCGATACAAACTATCGTGTTTAGGACAATAACAATTATACCCCAAAACTGGGTTGAGCTCTGCAAGCGATGCATCGGAAAACGTAAACGAACTGGAAGTAGGATTGATCTGAAAAGCAAAATGCTCATCATATTCATCGTCTACCACCAATTTGTTTTCTTTGGCTTTATAATAACGGTCAAACACCAGATTGCTACCTGATGCAATACTGTAATTAGTGCCTAGGTTGGACGTTGCTGTAGTGCCCACTATGCGAGCATTTGAATATAGAGCGGTTCTTTTTTCAGCAGGATTTTCATCTTTATTTTGACTTTTACATGCCCAAAGCAAAAGCGATGCAGCACAGCCGAGGATCAGTATTTTTAGAGAATTAAGGTTAATCATACAGCATCATAGAAGAGATCGGATACCCTGGCCTCCGAAAAAGCCCCGATACCCGATCTCATTTAAGAATTAACTCATTTTTTTCGAATCAGCAATAAACTTCTCCAAACCAGCATCAGTGAGTGGATGTTTTAACAAGCCTGATATCACGCTTAAAGGACAAGTAACAACATCAGAGCCTATCTCCGCACACTTTACCAAGTGTACCAAGTGCCTTACTGAAGCAGCCAAGATCTCCGTCTCGAAGTAGTAGTTGTCGTAGATTTGACGGATCTGACGGATCAAATCCATCCCATCGAAAGATATGTCGTCCAACCTTCCTATGAACGGTGAAACATAAGCAGCTCCTGCCTTAGCGGCCAATATGGCTTGACCTGCAGAGAATACTAGGGTACAGTTGGTTCTGATTCCCTCAGACTTGAAATATTTGATCGCCTTCACCCCATCTTTGGTCATAGGCACCTTTACCACAATCTTATCGTCAAGCTTAGCTAAAACTTTGCCTTCCCTGATCATTCCGTCGAAGTCTACAGAAAGTACCTCAGCACTAACATCTCCTTCTACGATCTTACAGATTTCAACATAGTGATTAAGCACGTTGGCCTCTCCTTTGATCCCCTCTTTGGCCATAAGTGATGGGTTAGTAGTAACACCATCGAGTACACCTAAATCATAGGCTTCTTTAATTTCCGCCAAATTAGCGGTGTCTACAAAAAACTTCATTTGATTATTTTTCTGAATTAAAACTGTTGCAACAATTTATTTCTTAGGCAACGGACTGCTCCTTCCCTTTTCAGGATCATGTTTGATATTTTGGTGAAGTTCACCAATTTTAGGGTTCTGCTTGCGTTTCCACCAAGGTCTCCCTCTAAACTCCTTGCCACCATGTAAGTGGATCATCTTGGTTCCGCAGTTTGGAATAGGACACCTAGGAATGAACATATACTTACAACCTCCAAGAAAAAGCAATATGCTCAGCAAAACGACTGCCCAGAAACTACTTTTATTCTTTTTCAGTTGTAACATCAAACAAAATTATAATTGTTTTTCCAATTTTGCTAAAATTGCCAAAAATCTTTGAGGGATGGAACCAACAAACATTGAATTAGAAATTTCCAGGGGAGAAAATGACACTCAAGATTTTAAGCACGAGATCACTAGCGTTCTCAAAATCGCCAAAACATTGGTAGCATTTGCCAATACCAAAGGCGGCCGCCTATGGATTGGTGTCAAAGACAATGGCAAAATCATTGGTTGTGAACCTCTAGAAGAACAATACATGATAGAACATGCCGCTCATGAGTACTGTAAACCTATGCTCATCCCTGAATTTGTGAACCACACCTTTGACGACAAAGAAATATTGGAAGTTCGAATCAAATTCAGTGAAAAGCGTCCCCATTTTGCCAAAGATGAAGCTGGTAAATGGTGGGCTTATGTACGCTCACAAGATCACACTGTATTGGCGGGCATCGTAACTCTAGAATCTTATAAAAAGAAATCCAAACAAATACTCATCAAATACACCGATACTGAACGAAATATACTCCAATACATTTCGGAACACCCCAAAGTTACACTTAACGACATCATAAAAACCTTAAAGATAAAAAGGTATATTGCCATACTCATTCTATCCAACCTAGTAGCTACAGCCATATTGAAGATAAGCCATGAAAACCATAAAGAGCTGTTTTCAAATGGCATTTTATAATATTTCATAGGTAATCCAATATTTTTCATACCTTAAAACACTAATCGATAAATTTATTGAGCAAAAACTAAGTAATTGAGTGGGTAATTTATATAACAATACCACGTACAGATATAAATTATTTAATTTAAATAAGTAATTATACTCTAATAAATCATATATTAAGTATTAATACTATACCTATTTTTATTGCATATACTTAAATTACCCATACTTTTGTCCCAGAGTTAATACTCAATACTCACAATACAACGCAAAGATTATACTAAGTAATAATAATCAAGCCAGTGAACGAAGTATTAACCTTAAACTTTTAAAACTATATATAACATGTTGAAGAAAACTGTAAAAGGAAGTTTGTTAGCGTTTCTTGTGCTTCAGTCAAGTGATATGATGGCACAATTTCTCCCAGCTCAACCAGCTGTGCAACCAGTAGCTACTCCTCTGTGGACCATCAACGCCCAGGCAAGGACACGTAGTGAGGTAAGACATGGGCTAGGCAACCCATATACAAAGGGTGAACCCATTCCTGCATTGTTCACCTCTCAAAGAACCAACTTGAATATAGGTTACCGCTGGGACAAGTTGAACTTCAATATAGACTTAAGGGATGTGAGAGTATGGGGACAAGATGCCTCATCTATCAACAACTCTGATGGCAACAAGCTATTCTTGCACCAAGCATGGGCAGATGTAGTCCTTGGCACCACTGCAGATACCAATGCTAAATTCCAATGGTTTGACAATCTCTCCCTCAAAGTGGGTCGCCAAGAAATCGTTTATGATGACGTACGTTTACTAGGTAACCTGGATTGGCTACAACAAGGGAGAAGACATGATGCAGCCATCTTGAAAATACTCAAAAAAGGATTTGATATTCATGCAGGTTTCGCCATGAATCAAAATACTGATGCTTTTGGTACTGTAGGTACGGCTTATACTCCAGGCAATGCCAATACCCTCAATGTGAATGGTACCGTGATCTCTGCGCCAGGTGTAATCTTAACAAGCTACCAAACAGGTGCTAAAGGTGCAGCCACGGTATTGACGCCTGCGCAAACTTTCGCTGGCCCTACACCGAGCACAAACGGCCAAGCAAACCAATATAAGTTCTTTCAGTACTTATATGCGACTAGGAAGTTTAATCAAACAAAGATCTCTCTTTTGGCTTTCAAAGATGATTTCCAACAGTACAAAGATTTCTCTAAAACCTATTTGAGCAATTCAAGATTGAGCAGTATTATACCCAAAAAAGATGGTTCTGGGGATTCACTGTACGTGATGAAAAGCGATACCCTTATTGCAAAAGGAAAAGACTACAATACGGGAAACAAAATTAACACTAGGATAACCCTTGGTGGCCAATTTAATACTCAGTTTGGAAATGTATCTACCTTAAAAACTGTAATAAACGGTGGTGCTTATATCCAAACAGGCAAGCTGAGTGACAAAGCAGGAGTAGGTAGGGATATCAATGCTTCCCATTTCTTCTTATATGCATTGCTTTCAAAAGGTAAGTTCTCTTTCGGTCCTGGTTATGAATACCTTTCAGGTAATGCCGCTAACTATACGAGAGCATCAGCAACCGCAACTACTGTTGACGGAGGGGTTGACGTAGATCCAAGCAAAAACAAAAGATTTGATCCTCTTTATGGTACGCCACACAGATGGTGGGGATATATGGATTATTTCTACGTAGGTACGGGTTCTCCAAAAACTGGACTTCAAGATTTGTACCTCCGTCTGAAATACGACCACAATACCAACTTCAACATCCTAGTAGACATTCATAACTTCATGTCAGCAGCTGATGTAAACCTCAGAACAGGCACGGGTGCTTTTGAAAAACAAAAGAAAGGTTATGGACAAGAAATCGACATCGTTGCTAACTGGCAATTCAACAGATTCTGCAATATAGAAATGGGTGCGTCGGCCTTCTTCTCTACCAATACATTGAACGTCGTAAAGGGCTTTGCTCCAGATTCAAGAGAAACGTTTAATAAATGGGCTTATGTGATGCTGAACTTCCGTCCAGACTTCATGTTCCAAAAACCTCAACCCATCACCAACTAAACATCTTTAATAATTTCAACTCCTCAAAGACAACTTTGAGGAGTATCAAAAATCTTAAAATTCAAAAACTATAATTGTATGAAAAGTATATTCTCATTCTTTAGATTTCAGAAAGCTTTTGTAATAATGGGTCTTCTTGTAATGGTTTCATTCAAGGCCCTTTCACAGGAAACAGTAAAACTGGGGTTTATTCCTCTCACAGATTGTGCTCCTCTTGTAATAGCAAAGGAAAAGGGCTTCTTCGCCAAATATGGTGTTAACGTAGTACTTAGCAAAGAAGCTTCTTGGGCAAACGTACGTGACAAAATCCTTACAGGTGAACTTGATGGTGCACATTGTTTATTTGGTATGCCTTTTTCAGTATACACTGGAGTTGGCGGAAAAGCAGGGCAAGAAATGAGAATTGCCATGATCCTCAACAACAACGGCCAAGCCATCACTCTTTCAAAAGAAGTTTGCGGACAGGTAGGTTTTAAAGAATACAGCAAAGTTCCAGGCGCGGTAAAATCTCTACAACAGAAACAAGGCAAGGTAACTTTCGCAATGACTTTTCCAGGAGGTACTCACGACATTTGGCTTAGACTTTGGATGACCTCATCTGGTCTTGCTCAAAAATCAGCAAACATCATCACCATCCCTCCTCCACAAATGGTTCAAAACATGAGAGTGGGCAACATGGATGCATATTGTGTTGGTGAGCCATGGGGAGCAGTTGCAGCAGCTACAAACGTAGGTTTCACACATGTTTCTACCCAAGATCTTTGGAATAATCACCCAGAAAAAGCACTAGTGGTCAATAAGGAGTTTTCGGAATCCAAAAAAGAGACTTTGAAAAAAGTAATGAAAGCCATTATTGAAGCTTGCAAATTCATCGAAGACCCTAAAAACAAATCGTATGTGGCTTCTACTATTGCAGATTCTAGATATGTGAACGCTAAAGCGCAACTTTCATCACTAGAAGCAAGAATGAAAGGCAGTTACGATCTTGGTTGCGAACTTGGTGTGCAAAAATACAAAGACAACTACATGAGATTTTATAATAATGGCTTTGTAAATATGCCACGTTTGGCTCATGGAATCTGGTTTATGGCACAATACGTAAGAGTTGGCTACTTGACTTCAATGCCTGGAGACTATAAGGCAATAGCAGATAAACTTATCATGCAAGACCTGTATGCCGAAGTAGCTAAAGAAATGAGTGTACCCATGCAAGCTGATGACATGAAACCATTCACCATCGCTGCTGACCCAGTTTCTTTCGACCCTAATAATCCTTCCGATTATTTAAGTAAATGTAAAAAATAGCATATCGTTTCAAATTTTATATCCATACAGTAGTCAAAACCTTTTGACTACTGTATTTTAAAAAACATCACGAACATCAAAATCATAAAATTATGGCTTCAAAATTAAAATGGACTTTATTAAAATTCGCCCCCATTTTCTATACAATAGTAGGCTTGAGCATTCTTGCATTTATGTGGCAATGCGTTTCTTGGGGCACTGCCCCAAAGCCAGGGAAGGAAAACGAAACACAGCAAATTCCCGGCCCAATAGCTACCATAGATACACTGGGTAGTGTCATAAGGGAAGATAGCCTCCTAGTAGGACAAAATATTGGCTTTGGCCAAACCATCATGATGGAAGTAGGCTTAAACCTAGTACCAAAACAATCAGGTGCTGAAAAATGGATCAACAGCACCTTCGACAAAGATCAAACCTATCAAGATAGCGCACTAAAAAGTTTAACGGTAAAGCTGATCGGTTCGCTAGGAAGGGTACTTGCTGGTTTCATTCTAGGATCTTTACTCGCTATACCCATCGGATTAGTGATGGGATCCTCCAAAATAGGACTCAACATCATCAATCCAATCGTGCAGTTACTTAAGCCCGTATCTCCTCTAGCTTGGTTCCCCCTTGGAATGATCGCATTAAGCTCTGCTGGTGGAGCAACAATATTCATGATTGTAATCACCTCACTTTGGCCAACACTTATCAATACTGCCTTTGGCGTTTCTGCTATTCCTGAAGATCATAAAAATGTAGCCAAAGCCTTCGGTTTCTCACTCTGGAAATACATCACTAAAATACTGATTCCATACACCTTACCTCACATTTTCACAGGATTAAAACTTAGTATCGGTATTGCTTGGATGGTAATTGTAGCAGGAGAAATGCTTTCTGGTGGTAACGGACTTGGTTTCTTTGCATGGGAAAGTTATAATGGTGGTGACTTGGGCAGACTTTTAACAGCCATAGTGGTGATAGGAACGGTCGGTATCATTCTCGACAAACTATTCACATATCTTCAAGAAAAAGTATCATATAAAAGCTAATTTAAATCTGTATCACAATGGAAACTACAGTAATCGAAAAAGAAATCAACATGGAAACAGTGGCGATAGAGGACTTACGTCCAAATAGTATTGAAATTAAAAATGTTACGGTATCTTTTGACACACCAAAGGGAATATATACAGCAGTAAAAGAAATAGATCTTACCGTAAAAAAGGGGGAAATCATTGCACTTATTGGGCACTCTGGTTGCGGCAAATCCACCCTCATGGGAACCATCAGTGGTATGACTAAACAAACGTCAGGAGAAGTAATTGCCAATGGAAATCCAGTAAAGGGACCTGGGCCCGACAGGGGCATTGTTTTTCAGAACTACTCCTTATTACCATGGTTAACTGTGTATAAAAATATATTTGAGGCAGTTGATAGTGTGTTCAAAGACAAGAGTAAATCCGAGAAACATGAAATCGTTGAAAAGAACCTTAAAATGGTTAATCTCTTTGAACATAAGGACAAGCTTCCTGGGCAACTCTCAGGAGGAATGAAGCAACGAGTTGCCATTGCTAGGGCATTCTCTATTAATCCCTCAATACTTTTATTAGATGAACCATTTGGTGCTTTAGATGCTTTGACCAAGTCATCAATGCACGTTGAACTTCTCAAACTTCGGAACCTTGATAATAGAGAAAAAACAATTATTATAGTAACTCATGACATTGACGAAGCTATTTTCCTTGCTGATAGAGTGGTGGTTTTAAACAATGGACCAGCCTCTACGATAAAAGAGATCGTTGACGTTAAACTAGCTCGTCCAAGAAACAAAAAGGACATCGTCCATGATCCAGAATACATGAAAATTCACGACAGATTGTTAGGACTGTTAATAGATAAGTTTTCAATTGATGACATTCATTAAGAATGTTCTGTGATGTTTAAAAACAAAAAAGCCTCATTTTTAATGAGGCTTTTTTTCTATTGACTATCCTAATTGGTCTTAGCTCAGCTTTGCAAATGCAGCCTTCAAGTTACCAATAGCTTTTTTCAAGTTTTCGTCAGATGCAGCAAACGACATCCTTACATAATCATCAGCTCCAAATGCTTCACCAGTAACCAACGATGCATGCGCTTCGTTTAACAAATACATACAAAGATCGTTAGCAGTGTTAATTTTGGTACCATCTGGTGCAGATTTACCGAAATATGCTTTTACATCAAAGAAGAAATAGAATGCGCCTTTTGGCAAGTTTACCTTCAACCCTGGTATTTCTTTCAACAGAGCATAGCAAAGATCTCTGCGACGTAAAAAAGCTTTGTTCATCTCGTAAGTTGGTGCCAAATCTTGAGTAAATGCAGCCACAGCAGCCCACTGAGCAATCGAACATGTACCAGAAGTGACTTGCCCCTGCAACTTATCACAAGCATCAGCAATCCATTTAGGAGCCGCCATAAAGCCAATTCTCCATCCAGTCATCGCAAAGCCTTTGGAAACGCCATTAACCAATACCGTCCTTTCCATCATACCCGGAAAAGATGCAATTGAAACGTGCTTCTCTCCAAAATTGATATGTTCGTAAATCTCATCAGCAATTACAAAAATATTTGGATGTTTTACGATTTCTTCAGCCATTTCCTTCAATTCTGATTCAGAAAATACTGAACCTGTAGGATTGCAAGGAGATGAAAACATCACTATTTTCGTTTTACTAGTAATTGCTTTTTTAAGCTCAGAAATAGGAGCTTTGAAATCGCTATTCAAATCACCACTCACTAACTTGGGTACTCCACCAGCCAGCTTCACAAGTTCAGAATAACTAACCCAATAAGGTGCGTAAATAACAACCTCATCACCAGGGTTTACCAAGCAAAGGATTGCATTTGCAATGGATTGTTTCGCACCAGTTGATACAATTATATTTTCAGCCTTGTATTCAAGACCATTGTCCTTTTTTAGTTTACCAACAATAGCATTTCTTAATTCAGGTATGCCCGGAACAGGAGTATAAAAAGTTTTACCCTTATCTATCGCTTCCTTTGCAGCATCCTTAATGTGTTGAGGGGTTTGAAAATCAGGTTCTCCGAAGCTCAAATTAATCACTTCGATACCCTTTGAAGCCAATTCACGAGCTTTTTTAGCCATACCAATGGTGGCTGATTCTTCCAGAGCGTTTATTCTGTCTGATAATAATGCGTTACTCATTTTGCCATTTCAATTTAATGCGGTGCGAATTTAGGCAAATGTTTGATAATTAGCCAATTTTATAATAGGTATAAATTGGAATTTATAGCTTTTATGAAAGTGATAAGGGCAATTCCATTATGTCTCAGGGACTACCACAAAAAAAAAGGGCATCACATTTTAAGATGTGATGCCCTGGTGTTGGTTTTCCGAACCGTATTGT
>CAMFLX010000135.1 GCA_945957555.1 uncultured Cytophagales bacterium | reverse complement strand
AACCATAAGAATATATGGTTTAAATAAGGATGGTGAAGGAGGTAGATTCCATAACTACAGACACCGACAAATGAAATAAATTTATACCCTATTTTTTGATATGTTGATTTTTTGAATTTTGTATTTAAAAAATAGTCTAGAAGATATATCCAGAAAAAACCAAGATATATTGAATCAACAAAATATAATAATAAAATATAATAACCCAACATTATTATGATGAGTTTCAAGCCATTTCCATTAAAAATTTTCTGACCATTAAAATACTTTTCTGCACCATAAGCACCTAAAATCCAAAAAAACCAATAGCTTGGTAGGCTTAATTGAAATTTATCAGTTGAAGCATTTGGGTAATACAAAATCATGGTCTTGATAAAAAGATTAAGCATGATTCCTATTAAAACACATCCTTCAATATTAATCTTTTTTCTTAAAAACAAAAGTAAAGGATAAATTAGATATAATTGAACTTCTAAGGCAAGAGACCAAAATGCAGGATTTATAGAATAAAATGTATCATCTTCATAATTGTGAATTAAAAATAAATGAGAAAAAAAGTCTTTCATACTGATTTTAATCCATGGGGAGTAAAATGTATAAAATAGTAATACTATTAAATAGGGCGGGTAAATCCTCCAAAATCTTTTCTGGTAAAATGTTTTCCAACTAAATGTAGATGAATTTTTAAGATAACCGTAATGAATCAAAAATCCACTTATAATCAAGAATAGGTGTACACCTGTATAACCAAATCCAAATGGATTGATTTTTAGAAGCAATTTAAAATACTCCTTAGTGTCAAGAAGGAAATTTACATATTTTAAATTTGGAAATTCAATATCAATAACTAATTGACAATGAAAAAAAAACACTAAAATAATTGCGATACCTCTAAAAAAATCAAAATGAGGCAAGGTGTTTATGGCATTATTTGAATTCATTTTTAAAAATAAAACAAAGCTAAGAATTAAGAATGTATTTTTATAATATAATTATTATCAATTATTGTCGTCCGAGAAAATACTTCATCAAGATACCTTGTATTGGAATGATACAATTTTAAAATAAAAGAGTTGAAGCAAAATTCCGAATTGAGGTATTTTTTGTCGGACAGCGACAAAGGGATAAAGCCACAGATATAGCGGGCATTGATTCTGAATCTATTGTTTACTGTGGTCCTCAAAATGGACAAAGAGGCAGATGACTTTTCGACCATGGTAATGGTGACGGCCAAATACATGGGTTCAAATGTTTTCATGGGTTCATATAATGGATGGCAAGAAGTTTTGCTGGCGATATTTTACGGCTGAAATCGGAAAAATACAACTATGCTTGTTCAATGAAAAACTTGAGGGTATATTCGAAGGTAACAAAAAAAGTGCCTTGATATAACTTGAAGGCACTTTTTCTGTCGGTTTTAATTTTTCTCGAACGACAGTATATTCAATTAATTATCTAAACACATTTTTAGAATTTATTTCACTAATATACCACTAAATATTGTTTGAATATCTGCGGAACCATTTTTTGCATTTTCCTCTGCGCTTGCTTTTTTGATACCTGGTAAATGATAAAGAATAACCTGAAGATTTACGTTCTGACCAGAGATGTTTTTGGTTTTTATGATTGGCCTTAAACCTACATAGTAGCCTTTTGCATCAATATCAGTATTTGAATAAGTAACTGTAAAACCTAGATTGTTGGTGCTGTAGACAAACTGGTGATCTTCTTTTTCCTCTGCCACAGCATTTGAAATCGTATCTGCGGGTGTTTTGGATTCATCTAATAGCGTGATAGTTCCGTAGTAAGTTTTATTGTTTTGGAGCTCTTGTATTTCAAAAGTAGGAGGGAGGTTATCTCCAGGATTTAAATCCCTTGATTTTAAGCGTATCTTTTTACTTATATCACTAGAATCAACCAAGTCCAAAATTAGGGTAGTTATTACTTCGTTTTCATTAACAATTTGTGGGGCTGCAACTTTTGATTTGTTGTTACACGAATTAAGTACTACTGTTGCTACGATAAGTAGTATGGATTTAAAAGCTATTTTTCTCATATATTTTTTTTTCAAAATTATGAGACTTACAATTAAAATGCAACAATGTTGCATTTTAATTTTTTTAAAAAACAGGCAGACCCAGTTATCTTAAAGATTTTAAATAAAGATTTTCAACTTTTTCTCTAGCCCAAGGGGTCTTTCTCAGAAATGTAAGGCTTGATTTGATACTTGGATCATAATTGAAACATCTGATATCAATCATGAGACCGAGCTTTTCCCAACCATATTTTTCGACTAAAAAAGTAAGGATCATCTCTAAGGTTTTGCCATGCAGGGGATTGTTGGCTTGAGTTTCTGTCATATTGTTATTGAATAAAAACATAAAAACCCACAATCACTTGTGGGTTTTTAATATTAACTTAAGCTAAATTATTAAATTTTAGCTGATTTTACCGTTTTAATGATTCTTGCAGCAACTTTATAAGGATCTGCAGCAGAATTTGGTCTTCTGTCTTCCAACCAACCTTTCCAACCTTTTACAACTGTTGGTACAGGTATACGTATAGACGCTCCTCTATCAGAAACACCATATTTGAAATCAGTAATAGCAGCTGTCTCGTGTTTACCAGTTAAACGTAAGTGGTTGTCTGCACCGTATACTTCGATGTGTTCTTTAACAACAGGACGGAATGCTTCACATATTTTGTCGTAGATCTCTTTTGAACCACATGTTCTCAAAGTAGTGTTAGAGAAGTTAGCGTGCATACCAGAACCGTTCCAGTCAAGGTTACCAAGTGGTTTACAATGCCAGTTGATAGATACTCCGTATTTTTCACCGATTCTTTCTAACAAATAACGACCAATCCAGATTTCATCACCAGCTTGTTTTGCACCTTTAGCAAAACCTTGGAACTCCCACTGACCAGCAGCAACTTCGGCATTAATACCTTCGATATTCAAGCCTGCCTCAAGACATACATCTAAGTGCTCTTCTACGATTTCTCTACCATAAGCGTTAGAAGCGCCTACAGAGCAATAGTAAGGACCTTGTGGTGCAGGATATCCACCTTCTGGAAAACCTAATGGTTTATTTGTTGCTGGATTCCAAAGGAAATATTCTTGTTCAAATCCAAACCAGAAATCGTTGTCATCGTCATCGATTGTAGCACGTCCGTTAGATGGGTGAGCTGTACCGTCTGCGTTCAATACTTCACACATCACCAAGTAGCCATTTTTTCTTTGTGGATCCTTACAGATGTATACAGGCTTTAGCAAGCAGTCTGATGAACCGCCTGGAGCTTGTTCTGTAGATGATCCATCAAATGACCACATGCCACAATCTTCCAATTTACCTGAGAAATCTCTCTCGATTTTAGTTTTTGAACGTAGACTTTGGGTTGGTTTGTAACCGTCTAACCAAATGTACTCTAATTTTGCGTATGACATTGTTTTTAAGCTTGAATTATGAATTTAACAAAAAATACTCTTTATACACTGCAAATTTAAACGTATATTTCTTAAATACTAACAATTTTTTGTTAAAAAGAGTAAAAAATTAGACATACCGAATTACTTATGTTTTTAAGGATATTTTATCTGAAATGATTTATATTTTTGTATTTTAATTTTATACAAAATAATGAATATGAAAATTTGTTTGGCCACTAATAACAAACACAAGGTGGATGAAATAAGAAATGTTCTGGGGAAGAACTATGAAATACTTACACTCAAGGAAATGGGTTGTGAAGAGGAACTACCGGAAACTGGTAATACATTAGAAGCAAACTCCTTAGAAAAGGCCCAGTACATCTTTAATAAATATCGATTGGCCTGTATTGCTGATGATAGTGGACTAGAGATTATGGGATTAGGACTAAAGCCTGGGGTTGATAGTGCTCACTATGCTGGACCACAAAGAAATGCTGATGACAACATTAACTTGGTACTGAACCAGCTAAAAGGAATTAACGATAGATCAGCCGTTTTTAAAACAGTAATAACCTATATTGATAGTTATGGTGTATCAAAACAATTTGTTGGAATAGTTGAAGGAAATATCTTAGAGGAAAAGCTTGGCAATAATGGATTCGGTTATGATCCCATTTTTTTGCCATCCGGTTTTACAAAGACATTTGCTGAAATGGTGCAAGAAGAAAAGAATTCTATTTCTCATAGATCAAGGGCACTTGTATTGTTTCATCAGTTTTTAAGTGATAAGGTAGGTATGTAATTCTATGGTATAAATAATTCTATTTAACATAATGTAAATTATATAACAATTATGGTTTTCAAGATTCTAACATTAAGGTGGATAACGTCTTTGATGATATTTAGAAATCAGTTGAATTGTTTTTGAGTACATTTGTTTATTGGAGTATTACTTCAAAAGTTTTCGATTGCAAATGAAAAATGAAACAAGGTATCAGGCGGCTAGTTTGGTTTCTGCAACAGTAGAAAATCATTTTGCGGAATATATTAATCTTGCCAATGATCAAGGAGAATCTAATCTTGCTCCAGTGCCACGCGCTGAAATTATTGAGAAAATAATCGATGCTGCATTTTGGGCGAGTTTACGTAGAGAAGAAGGTCGATCGCCCAAAATCTCCTTAGCATATTTTCCTCCAGAACCTTCCAGTAAATCCTTACAGTTTAAGAATCGATTTCCTTTGGACCCTGATACATTGACGAAACTGTCGCCAGGTGTAGAAAAACCTGGGATCTATTTGGGGATTTGGTACGACGAAAATGGTTTATACATTTGGGGTACTACTTTTTCGATCCCCAATTTATGCTTTGTCTTAGATGTGTCGGAACCTGCTTTGTTAGTGATAAAACATCGCAAAGGTAGTGGATTTGGTAAATTTACGAATGTTGCCGTACTTAAAGGTGACCAGGTTAAAATAATAGATGCACACAATGCTAAGTCTCCTTATTGTCCAGATTTGCTGATTTCGCTTTTGGGTTTTACAGTACACGGTTCTTGGAGCGAATCTATGAACATACTCATTCAGTTTGCTGTGTCTATGAGAGCACACCAGCGAGGTGGGACATTGTTGATAGTTCCTGATCAAACTGAACGCTGGCATGAATCTATAGTTCAGCCGATAAAGTATGCGATCGACCCATCGTATACTGGGCTTTATGATCTTATGCAATTATATGAAAAAGAGAAAAATCTAAGTATCTGGCAAGGAGCCTTGAGAAATGAGCTAGAAAGTCTGGCAGGACTTACAGCTGTAGATGGCGCGACAATTATGAGCAAATCATATAAATTATTGGCTTTTGGAGCTAAGATTGGACGTCCCGAAGGTAGTTTACAAGTAGAGGAAATATTTTTTCATGAACCAGTTCTTGGCGGCGAAGCTGTGATCATTAATGCAGCACAAAGTGGCGGTACACGACATTTATCCGCAGCACAATTTGTTCATGATCAGCGCGATGCTATGGCATTAGTGGCTTCTCAGGATGGTCATTTTACGGTATATACCTGGTTACCTAGCGAGGATATGGTACAAGCTTACAGGATTGATACTTTATTGCTTTAAGCTTGGTTTCTGTTTATTAGAAAGCCTTTCTTGGGACCTAGAAAGGCTTCATCCGTTATCAATATTGATCCGTGTTTAACAAAACCAAAGTACATGCTTCTTCATAAGGAATACCCGACTGGTCCAGAATAGATTCTAATTCAGGATTTTCTGTTCCTGGATTGAAAATCACTCTCTTGGGTTTTGAATGTACTATGAAATCATACCAATCTACTTGATGTTCAGGATTGATATATAATGTAATGGTATCAATATTTCTGAGTGTATTATGCTCTCTTGATGTATCAATAAATTCATCAGCAACTTTTCCGGCCCTTATACCATACGGAAAAATCTGATGACCATGCTTTTTAAGCAAATTTGCAGCTTTATAGCTATATCTACTTGGATTTTCGCTTGCTCCGATGATTACTGTTGGTTTCATAAGCTTTTATTTAACCTTAGTTTCAAATTATTGATTTCTTGTAAAACATCCAAGTGGGGTAATAAGTTCTCAAGTTGTTGGATAGTGCTTTGCAAATGTTTTTGATAATCAGACGATTGCTCATTAAAAGGTTTATGATCCATGTTCCGCTTGGCTTTTTGCCACTTATCGAGTAATTCATAGGTTGGTTTGTCAAAATATTGATTACTGAATTTTTCCCATATATAGTTCGTTGCCAAGTCATTGGGATGAATCAAGTCTTCTTTGAAAAAGCGATAGTCGCGTAAATCATCTAGGACAAATTCATATGAAGGGAAATAATGTATATTCGGATATTCACAAAATTTAGCAATACAATACCGCAAAATTGATTTGCTGATCTGGTTATTTTCAATTCCATCTTTAATATGTCTTACTGGGCTTAGTGTAAATACCAATTTGAGCTCAGAATTTAAACGGGTAACGTTCTTATGGAATTCAGCAAACGATGTTTGGATATCAGAAGGCTCCAATAAAATTTTTTGAAACTGTGCCGCAGGCTGTTTGTGGCAATTGGCCACCAATAAATCTTTTTCTAATAATTTGTAAACAAAGCTGGTTCCTAGGGTAATGAACAAATATTTACTCTGCTTTAGTAAACCATTTATCTCCCTCTGTTTTTGATGTAATAGCGCTAAAAGTTCTTGCTCTGTATTTGAATAGATCTCAGAATGAGTCTCATAGGCATACCATGCCCCTGTCCTTTCCAAGGTATTGAACTGATAGGAATCATTGCTTATAGCAGCATTTAAAACTCTGAATATTGATATGGGGTCATATAAGGTTCCCAAAGGATTGATAACTGTTTTGAACTTGTTAGCGAGCAACTTATTGCCCAAATTTTCGGAAAAACAAGATCCTATGAGTAAAATGGCATCATTGTAAGCGATACTTAATTCCGAACGATCGAGAACCAATTCTGTCCTAAATTCCATGAGCTATTTGAATCTTTTTTTGTACCAATACTGAAATACTACCAAAGCCCATATTTGAGCCTGAGCATCTTGTGGGTTGTTGGAAAAAAGTCTTTGTTTTAACTTAATAATATATTGATAATCAAATATTTTCTGTTCTCTCACAAATGATTCTTCTAGCAGTTCCTCAAAAATATATGAGTGCAATTCATTTTTGAACCAATCCATTAAAGGTACATCAAAACCTTTTTTAGGTCGATTGTAAAGTTGTTCTGGCAGAATCTCCCTAAATGCGTCTTGGACTATCTTTTTCTTCATTTGGGTATCGATTTTATAATTCTCTGGTAAACTATTCGCGAACTCCCCCACCCTATGATCCAAAAACGGGCTTCTGACCTCAAGACTATTTGCCATGCTCATCAGGTCAATTTTAACAAGCATATCATTTGGCAATACCATTTGTTGGTCTCTCCACAAAACATCATTGGTATTAACGATTTTAGATTCTTGATGACAAAGCTCTTTTTCAATGTTTTCGAGCTCGGTGTAGACCAGTTTATTCTTAAAATCGTCATGAAAAAGCTTTTCTAGCTCCTCTTCTGTATTAATGGCACAAAATCGAATAAAACGCTGATATGGGTCTAATGATAGCCCCTCAATAAACTTTTGAACTTGTCTTATCTTATTTGAAACGGAACCACTTCTTGATGCTGGCAGTAATTTTATAAGATTCTTAAAATGAACTAATTGCTTTGTTAAAACATTGGCATTTTCAATTTTAATGTTTGCCCAATATTTGTTATAACCTGCAAATATTTCATCAGCACCATCACCTGAAAGTGCGACCTTTACATGCTTTCTGGTTTCATGGCTCAACACATAAACTGCCAAAGCTGATGAATCGGCAAAGGGCTCATCTATATATGCTAGGACGTCAAATACATGAGCGAGCAAATCTTTATTTTCTAGAATGATTTTATGGTGCTTGGTTCGATATTTTTGAGCTACGAGCTCAGCATAAGCTGTTTCATCAAAAAAGGGATTGTCTTTGAACCCAATGGAGAAGGTTTCTAATTTGTGTACATGTTTACTGGCCAAAGCTACTACTACAGAAGAATCTATGCCTCCACTCAAGAAAGCTCCTAGTGATACATCAGAAATCATTCTTTCTTGCACTGAGTCCTCAAGCAGGCTAATTAGCCGTTTTTGAGATTCTTGATACGTTAAAGTTAAAGTACTTTTAGGGTTAGGTTTTGTGATTTCATACCAAGACTTTTGCTCGATTTGAGAATGCCCCTCTCCTATTTTACAGTAATGCCCTGGGGCTAGCTTATGGATTTCGTTGTAAATGGTGGAGAAATTGGAGGGATTGTAATTGTACTTAAAGTACTGATAAACTGTGTTTTTATCAATGGATAAACTTGGTTTAAAGGCCTCTATTGACTTAATCTCAGAACCGAATATGAATTTGTCTGTATCCGTATAATATACAAGTGGCTTTTTGCCATATCTATCTCTTGCTATAATGGCCGTACCACAATGAAGGTCGTAAAAGCAAAAAGCAAAAAAACCATGGAGCTCTTTCAGGCAGTCTATACCATGTTTGATCAAAAGTTGTAACAGAACCTCCGTATCCCCTGTGGTTCTTAGCGCTACTCCATTCAAATGCTTTTGAGCCAAGACCTTATAGTTAAATATTTCACCATTAAAGACCAGCACATATCTTCCTGATTGATCCATAAAAGGTTGATCGGATGCGGTACTGGTGTCAATGATCGATAATCTAGTATGGCCAAGCGCGATTTTAGCAGTTTTGTAAACATTTTGCGCATCGGGGCCACGTTTGTTCAGTGTGAGCAGTGCATGATGAATCAGGGGAATAAAGGTTTTTCCCTGTTCGGTGAATGTTATGATACCGCTGATCCCACACATGTCCTATTCTTATATTTTTATCGTTACGAAATTAGCGATTTGCAAATGTTATAAAAATTATATCCAATAGGAATAAACATCTTAATCTATAATTCAAAGAAAGTCTTCTCCTTATTGTGTCGTTTGAACATTTCTGGTTTAATTTGCCTAGCAATAAATTTTAATTGACATCTTTATGGAATATTTATCCGAAATAGCCCTTAATAGTTTCATTTCCTTGGCATTGGCAGAAGACTTGGGCGATGGAGACCACTCCTCACTTGGTGCTATACCAGAGTCTGCAAAGAACAAAGCCCAATTGATAGTGAAAGATGAAGGGATATTAGCTGGCGTAAATATTGCAGAACGTGTATTTTTCAAGGTTGATCCTTATTTGAAGTTCAACTTGCTCATCAGAGATGGTAAAGCTGTGAAATATGGAGACATTGCATTCACCGTAGAGGGTAGCAGTCGAAGTATTTTGATCGGTGAACGACTAGCACTTAACTGCATGCAAAGGATGAGCGGTATAGCAACGTATACTAACTATTTGAATTCTTTAATTGCGGGAACCGGAGCCAAACTGCTTGACACCCGAAAAACAACTCCAAATTTCAGAATGATGGAAAAGTGGGCCGTTGTGATCGGTGGAGGGCATAATCATAGGTACGGACTGTTTGATATGGTGATTCTTAAAGATAATCATGTAGATTTCTCAGGAGGCATCAAACAAGCGATACAAAATACCAAAGAATATTTAAAGAGAATTAATAGGGAAGATCTGAGAATAGAAGTAGAAACCCGTAATCTTAAAGAAGTAGCCGAAGTACTGGAAGTGGGTGGAGTCCATAGGATTATGCTCGACAACATGAGTAATGACATGATGCGAGAGGCTATAAAAATGATAAAAAAACAATATGAAACGGAGGCATCGGGTGGCGTAACCGAAAAAACAATTCGTGGGATAGCCGAGACAGGTGTGGACTATATCTCTGTGGGCGCCCTTACACACTCTATTAAAAGTCTGGACATGAGCTTGAAGGCAGTGGATAGATTGGTGTAGACTGATTTATTCACTTAAGCGTCACGTTAAAATTGATCTTACCTTTATAAGGAATAAGATCCTCATCGGTAAATGGTGATGTACGTTCAAGTTTTTGTAAAATCTTGTTAATTTCTTTAATATATTCCATTGAAAGTTTAGTACTACTGCTATAGAATAATGCCCTACCCTTCTCATTTACAAGCAATTCAATAGATAAGGTTTTTTCGGTCGGCATATTTTTGATTTGGATATTAGGTATCTGAATTTGACATGATTTTATCAAATCATCATGTGAAATAATACCATTTAACACAATCCAACAAATAGTGTCTTTACCATTTTTCCCATAACATTTTTCCTTTACGAGTTTTTCATCTTTGTAATAGCGCTTCAACTGAATGATCCCATTTTCGTAATAACGAATAGCTTCTCCTTGTCTTTTACTGTTCTTTAAATTTTCTATCTTTTTTATTGCCCCACTCTCATAATATACTTTTCTTTTTCCTGTATAAATTATTCTAATATCCATTGTATCATAATTTTCTGCTGAATTAGTCAATGAATCGACAATAAAGTCATATTCCTGAGCAATTTTACCATTTAAATGAAATAATCTTGTTGAACCATGAATACGATCTTTCTCTATTTTAAAATCTTGGATAAGTTTTCCATTTTCATACTCGTATCGTTCGTCCACAGACCTTTTTCCTTTGACATAGCTGGTTTTTCTAATCAATTGTCCGTTTTCGGACCATTCCTGTTCATAACCGTGTATGGTATCATTTACAAAGGAACTCTCTAAAGCTTTGTTTCCGTTCAAATGATATATCAAAAACTGTCCGTTCTTGATTTTAAAATCCGAATCTTTATATGATTCTTGCTTGAAAATGGAATCATTTAAATGATAGAATTCATTTTTATAATTACCTACCGAGTCAATAGGTTGGAGTAATGCATAATACTTGGCTGTTTTATGAGATGAAACCTTTCGATTCTCATCAAAATAAATCTTTTTTTGAGCTTTAGCATCAAATGATACACCAAGTAGTATCAAAGTACTTACTATTAATATTTTCATTAGTATAATTAGGTCTAAATTAGCTTTTTACACTATCTCCACCATTATATTTCCCATTTGATTCAGTTCTTTAACCAATTCGTTGGAAGGATTCACCTTGATCTTACTGGTGCGAAGGTCTACATTCAAGTTTTCTTTCAAGGATACGAGTTTGAACTGCACCGTTCCCGTACCTTGGTGCTCTCTCAGCATCGCTTCTATCTTGTCAATAAATGGTACTGAGAGTTCTTCTAATGGGAATGAGATTTTGATACCTTTGAAGTACTTGTCTTTTACTTCTGAAAGCAGCTGTATATCAACGGGATTAAAGCGATAATCTGTCTCCTGGATGGCCTCATTAGGATTTTCCTTTAGCATTGCTTTTTTTCGGAAATCCAAATCAAAGTTTCCCTTGATCATTAGGAATGTTTCGGGAATGAGGTAATTGGCAAATTTAACGTAATCATTACCGAAAAGTGCTATTTCATAGGTGCCATCATAATCTTCTATCACCAACTTGCCATAAGGTTTTCCGGTCTTTGTTTGGCCTGTAAAGGCACTTGACACTACGCCTGCGATGGTTACCTCCATACTTCTCCTCTCACGAGCGCATCGTTGCGTAACCTCGGTAAGTTCACTGATGGGTTTGCAAAACCTTTGATACTCCAACTTGAACTGATCCAATGGGTGGCCCGATAAGTAGATACCAACTACTTCCTTTTCGAGCCTTAGGCGGGTAAGATCATTCCACATTTCTGCTTTTGGAGGCTTAGGCAGTGGCATTTCAATAGTGTCTCCTCCCCCCCCTCCAAACAAAGATTGTTGCGAACTATTTTTTTGTTCTTGACCTGCAGCACCAAACTTTATGATCTTTTCCAAAAAAATAATATTGTCCGTAGGTTCTGTAGCGAAATACTGTGCCCGGTGCACATCTTCAAAGCAATCGAAACCACCACCTTGTGCTAAAACTTCGAAGGTTTTCTTGTTTACAGTACGCAGGTTAACTCTCGAGGCAAAGTCAAAAATAGAGCTAAATGGCCCATTTTTAAGTCTTTCGTCAATGATGGCTTGTGTAGCGGCCTCTCCAGTACCTTTGATCCCACCTAAACCGAAGAGTATGTTGCCTTCAGCATCCACATCAAACAGGATATCTGATTTGTTGACATTAGGCCCCAAGACTTTAATGCCCATCCGTTTAGTTTCTTCTAAGAAATAAGTGACTTTCTCTATGTTATCCTTTTCGTTGGTAAGGTTGGCCGCCATATACTCAGAAGGGTAGTGGCTCTTGAGCCAAGCGGTTTGAAATGCCACAAAAGCGTAGCAAGTAGAGTGCGATTTGTTAAACGCGTATTGTGCAAATGCCTCCCAGTCGGTCCAAATTTTTTCTAATTTATCTACAGGGTGTCCCTTTTCTTGTGCGCCCTTCAAAAAGGTTTCTTTGAGGGCATCTAGCGTTTTCCGGTCTTTTTTACCCATAGCTTTTCGCAAAACATCGGCTTGGCCTTTGGTAAAGCCTCCTATCTTTTGCGACAAAAGCATCACCTGCTCTTGGTATACGGTAATACCATAAGTGTCCTTGAGGTATTCCTCCATTTCCGGCAAGTCATACACGATCTCTTCACGACCATGCTTACGATTGATATAGTTAGGAATGTAAGCGATGGGACCCGGACGGTACAAGGCGTTCATGGCAATGATGTCACCAAATTTATCGGGTTTGAGTTCCTTCATGTATTTCTTCATTCCAGGACTTTCAAACTGAAAAACCCCTTCAGTTTCACCACGTTGAAACAACTCAAAGGTTTTGACATCTTCAAGGTCAACGTCGTCTATTACGATGTCAATATTTTTATTTTTTTTGATGAGTTTGAGCGTGTTTTTGATGATCGTCAAGGTCTTGAGCCCCAAGAAGTCCATCTTGATAACTCCAGCATCTTCTATGACCTTTCCCTCAAACTGCGTTACCAAAAGATCAGAATCTTTGGCAACAGCCACAGGAATCAAGTCTGACAAATCGGTGGGTGCGATGATTAAACCAGCAGCGTGAATACCAGTGCCACGTACAGAACCTTCTAGGATTTCCGCTTCATGTAAAACCTCTGAGGCCAAGGTGCCCTTTTGATGATAAATCTCACGAAGTTGTTTGATAGATTGTATTGTTTCTGCATCATCAATACCTTCTTTTTCAGCAAGTGATTTCTCACCGTCTTTAGCAGTAATGGGTGCATGCAATACACGACCGAGGTTGATTCCTGGTTTATCGGGTACTAACTTGGCTAAGCCGTTACTATCAGCCAGAGGCAGATCAAGAACTCTGGCTACGTCTTTAATGGACATTTTCGCAGCCATGGTGCCATAGGTCACGATTTGGGCAACTTGATTTTTACCGTATTTATCTACCACATAATCAATCACTTTCTGACGACCTTCATCATCAAAATCTGTGTCGATATCGGGCATCGACTTACGGTCTGGGTTCAGGAAACGCTCAAAGAGTAGATCGTACTTAATGGGATCAATATTCGTAATACCGATACAATAAGCCACCACAGAACCAGCGGCTGATCCCCTACCTGGCCCTACCATTACACCAATATTTCTACCGGCTTCTATGAAGTCCCCCACAATGAGGAAATACCCCGCAAAGCCCATGGTTTTAATGGTGAACAACTCAAAATCCAACCGTTCCTGTGTAATAGCGTCAATCTCCCCATATCGCTTCATGGCGCCCTCAAAGGTGATGTGTCTCAGGTATTCCCATTGGTTCAAGTTATTGTCTTCATGTACTTGAAATTCTTTTGGAATCGGAAAGGCAGGAAGAAGGATGTCTTTTTTGAGTTTAAGGGTTTCTACCTTGTCTACTATCTCATTTGTATTGTCTATGGCTTGAGGTAAATCGCTAAAAAGCTGAGACATTTCCTCGGTTTTCTTGAAATAAAACTGGTCGTTGTAGAAGGCGAAACGTTTTCCTTTGAACGCATTTTCATCGTCTGAAAACTCCTTCATAGTTGGCGTAGCCTGCTTTTCTCCAGTATTGATACACAGCAAAATATCGTGTGCATTCCAGTCTTTCTGGTCCACATAGTGGCTATCGTTGCTGGCAATAATCTTAACGTTATGCTTTAAGGCAAACTTTATAAGTACCTCATTTACAATTTTCTGTTCTGGTATGTCGTGACGTTGTAGTTCTACGTAGTAATCTTCCCCAAACAAGTCCAACCACCATTTGAAAACCTTTTCTCCTTCATCTTCACCTTTACGCAAAATGGTTCTTGGCACTTCGG
>CAMFLX010000134.1 GCA_945957555.1 uncultured Cytophagales bacterium | reverse complement strand
TTGGTTTGTCCTTGCGATGTGCATGTGGATAGGGTAGCTCGAAAGTTGGGGTTGATCCAACGCAAACAGACGGATTGGTACACAGCAGTTGAACTCACCGAAAACTTAAAGAAGTTTGATAAAAACGATCCAGTGAAGTATGATTTTGCACTGTTTGGCCTTGGGATAGAGGAGAAGTTTTGAGGATGAGCAAAGTAAATATTTGGTAAAGAAGTCTTTGGGTGATGTAAAGTATTTGGGTAGAGTTTTGACAATAATTTTTGTGAGAGCTTATTGAGTATATTATAATTATTTCAAATAATTACTTTTTTGGTAAGATAGCCTTAATTTACTAACTTTGATTTATACTTACAAACGCTAAATATTTATAAAGGAACTAGTTTTTCTTTTATAATTTGAACAGCTTTGCCAACGGAAACAATTGGCATTCAAGATATAGAAATGAATAAAGTTTTTTTTGAGAGAAACTTAGAGGGGCTTAGAGGCTTTTGTGCCCTTATGGTAGTATTTGGACATTTATTTTATTACAGTAGGTATTTAGATCCTAATAAAACAACGTGGTTGATAGGCCGCTATATTCCTGATGGCCATTTTAGTGTTTTGGTTTTCTTTTGTCTGTCAGGTTATGTTATTGGATATACAAACAAAAACAAGCTTGCAAATAAAAATGATATTTTACAATACATTAAAAAAAGGTTTATTAGATTATATCCCATTTATGTGGTCAGTATCTTAGTAACATTATTTTTTGTGATCAGGGCGCACAACTTTGAGCTTGCGACCTTGTTGAAATATCTCACATTTACACAGTCCTATTTTAATGTGGGATACTTCGAAAACAATCCGCTGTGGTCTTTAGGGTATGAAGTGCTATATTATTTGTTATTCATACCATTATCCTATTTTAATATTTCAAGGTGGAAAACATTAATATTTTGTATGGGAATAGCCTTAGTTAATATTAAGCTATTGGATAAGTCACAGGTTCCTGTTTTTTCCTATTCGTTTGGTTTTGTGTTTTGGCTTATTGGTTTAATGATCGCTGAGTATGGGTTTGAAAAATGCGATATGACACCCAATAGCAATTTTATTGTTAGCCACTTCTTTTTATTGCTTTCCATGTGGTTTTATAGTTTGTTCATTTCAATACTTCCGACCCATTACTTAATTGAATATTTTACTGTATCGACGAATCTACCATTTATCTATAGTGCAATTACTTTTCGGGATATGTTTTACCTCCCTTTTTGTATTTACTTCATTTTGATTTTTACCAATGCTAATTTGCCTTTCATGAAGTACTTCGTAGGAGTGATGTATACAATTCCATTCTTTGTTATAATTTGGAACTTCTTTTCAGGATCATTACAAAGCTTATCATTTTGTTTCCCTACATTTTTCTACATTCTCAGTCTTTTCTTTTTATGGAACAAAAAAGTATTTATTGAGAGGTCGAAAGTGTTGGTGGAATTGATTATATACAGTGGAGGAATATCCTATGCATTGTATGTAATGCATTTTCCGATCATTTCCTTTTTTCAATTAGAAAATCATTTTTTTACTGGTACCATTTATGCCTTATTAGGTAGATTGGTAGTTTATTTGATAATTCTAACTTTAGTATGTATTTGGTTAGAAAAATATATGCAACCATATATAAAGAAATATTTTAATAAGCCATCTTAGGCCGCTATTTTAGTGGTCACGTTTGGCTTTTAGCCTTAGGCTCATTCACGTCACACGTTACACTTCATACGTATCACGTATAGTCTTTGTATTAATTCTTTCATTATGATACCTTTGTTGTGTATCATGTTTTTATGCGTCAATCAATATCCCTATTTGCGATCTTATTAAGCTTTTGGTCAGTTTCTGTGGCGCAAAGTCAACATAGCTGTGAAGTAGCACGTTTTGTAGAACATGTAGAACTCAAAAATAATAAACTGACTCAGCTAGATACAGTTGTACTTAAGGTGAATGCACGACAAGGGGAACAATACACAGATGTCAAGATTCCTTTTAATGCCAACAAGAAAATATCAGAGCTCAAGGTTTGGCTTGAAGATGCGGAAGGTAAGCTTTTGAGAGTCATAAGTAAAGATGAGATCGCTGAGCAAAGTCTAGTGGCTGGATCTGTTTTGTATCGTGACGATCTCCTAAAGACATTTAAAGTAAAACACAATACCTATCCTTACAGGGTTTGCTATACATATAAATACACCATACTGCAATTTATCGATTGGGCAAGCTGGTCGCCATGCGTGTTTCCCAATATGCCTACGCTTGATGCTCGTCTCGATATACGATTTCCTAAAGGAATTCCATTTCAGAAATACACTAGAAAGGTCCAATGTTTGCAGATTGATTCAACTCATGATACATATAGATATATATATCATGGAAATTATGAGCCCTTTGCTGCGCAAGAATTGTTTGCGGAGTCTATTACGAATCAAGTACCTATCGTTTTTATGGCGCCTATCCAATTTAAATATGGGGTAGAAGGGAGTCAAGCCTCGTGGAAAACCTTGGGAGAATGGATCTTTCAACTTAATAAAGGTACCAATGATTTGCCTGCATCAGAACGACAAATAACCCTGCAATTGATAAAAGGCGTTACAGATTCTGTCGAAATTGTCAAGCGTCTCTATCACTATATGCAAGATCATACACGGTACATCAATGTCTTCGTGGGGATTGGTGGTATCAAGTCCTATCCGGCATCTTACGTCACTCAGAATAGGTATGGCGACTGCAAGGCACTTACGTACTATCTGAAGGCGCTTTTGGAAAATGTAGGAATTTCCAGTAATGTAGTTGTGTTGTATGGCGATGCACAACCCAACCATTTAGAGGAAGATTTTGTGCATAGCCAATTTACACTCATGTTGCTTGCTGTGCCCTTGAGTAAAGATACTCTTTGGTTGGAGAATACATCCAATACCCATCCGTTTGCTTATGTGGGTGTTTACATTCAAAACAGAAAAGCACTTTGGGTCGATCATGACAATAGTCATATAGTACAAATGCCGACTTTACGCGAAAAAGACCTTGCAGTGCATCGGGAAGTAGACGTAATTATTAATGAAAAGGCAGAAACAGGCTTAATACTAGACTTTGTTCTTGGTGGTATTGGTTTGGGCTTGAATGGGCGCAGTTCAAAAGATGCAGTCAATCGTTACATAAGTACAGCTTTGGGTGTGGACCAATTAGAGCTTTTAAACTGGAACATACCTAGCGTATCAAGAGATACCGCCAAAACCTTGCTTCATGCGCAACTCAAGGCTCAGGGCTTCGTGAAGAAATTACAAGATGACATGTATTTCAATGCTTTCGCGATTGCAAATTTAGCGTTTGAAACCCCCAGTTTGCGTAGTACAGCCATGTACTTGCCCTTTCCACTTTATATGGAAGATTCTGTGACTTATCATTTGCCAGAAACACACAGCCCCAAGGCATTGCCGGAATCGGTAAATATTTCTTCTAAATATGGGTCTTATTCATTTTCGTGCAAACAAGACAGCAATAAAGTCATAGTAAGCAAGAAATTGCTTTTATATGGCCAATTTAGGTCCCTAGACACTTATAAAGATTTCTATACTTTTTATCAAGGTATTAAAGATGCCGAAAGAAAGATCCTATTTGTATTGAAAAAGAAATCGTCTTAAAATATGCTAAAGTGTTGGTGGCTTGCTTACGGTTTTGTACTATTATTTGGTTATGGTATGTATGGGCAATCCTCACAAGTATTTGAACCAGTGAGCAAGGAGGAACTGCTGCTCTCACATTATGAAAAGGATACCATAGCAGAGGCTTTGGTAATCTACGACATGGCCACCCTTTCTTTTGCTCCTGCTGGTAGTAGTTTTCGACGAATTATAGAAAGAAGTACCAGGATCAAGATTTTTAACAATCAAGGTTTCAAGTGGTCAGAGGTCACGATTCCATGTTATCAAAATCCCAGCCATTTTGAGAGACTTACCGACATAGAAGGTACTACATACAATCTTGAAAATGGGATATTGCAGCATACACATTTGGATAAAAGGAATATTTATGAGGAGAAACTGGAGAATGGCTGGTCCCTTAAAAAATTTGCCATGCCAGATGTAAGAGAAGGTTCCGTAATCGAAATCAAATATACCTTGGAAAGCTCCTTTATATTCAACTTGCCAAGCTGGGAGTTTCAGCAAAGAATTCCTGTATTATACAGTTCTTACAAAGCTAGGATGATTCCATACTATACCTACGTGCATCTTTTACAAGGCGCTGAGCGTTGCGACCAATATCTTGAATATGAGTCTAGAGATGGTGAAAATCAATATGGAACCGAGACCTATACTGAAAAAATACAAGAATATGTGATGAAGAACCTGCCCGCTTTCAGAGATGAAACTTATATCAGTTCTTATAACGACTATGTGGTAAAACTGGATTTTCAGTTGGCCAAGATTCGTACACTAGCATTTGGAACAGAAGCAATCATAACCACTTGGCCTGAGTTGGTCCAGAATATGCTTGAAAACAATAATTTTGGAGGATATTTGAAGGCTGCTCGTCCATTTACAAAAGAACTAGTAAAGCCTTGGTTGTCAAGTACCGAAAAGGAAAAAGCGGTAGCTATAGACAAATATTTGAAGCAAAATTACAATTGGAACGGCTATGTGGCCAAACTCTCTGATAAAACAGCAAAAGATTTCATCAAAACCAAAATCGGAAATGCTGCTTCGCTGAATTTGTTGTATGTGAGTATGCTTAAGGAGTCTGGTATCTCAGCCTATCCTGTATTGATCAGTACTCGGGGCAACGGAAAGATCCACAAGGAATACCCTTTTGCCCATTTGTTTAATTATGTATTGGTAATGGCTGAGATTGAAGGTAAGTCTATTGCATTAGATGCCACCGATCCTATTTGCCAGTTTGGAGAGTTGCCCGCAAGGTGCTTAAACGACCAAGGCCTGGTCGTGAAAAAAGAAAAGAAACATAGCACTTGGTGGGACTTCAGTCCTAACGATACCTCCAACTTAGCTTACCATATGGAACTGTTTCTAGATAAAGAGGCGGACTCTGTCATCGCCAACTTTACAGTAAAAGCCAGTGGCTACGATGCCCTTAGTTGGAGAAAGAATGGAATAGACAATACCAAAGAAGGACTTGCGAAGAACTTGCCAGTTGGGCATATGACATTTAATGAATTTGCCATAGAGAAACCTAGAAAAACCACAGATGGCTATGAGGTTAAATTCAAGGCCACTGAAGCTGTGAGTTGGATAGGAGGGAAGTTGATCCTTCACCCTTTTTGTCAATTGGTTTTGACAGAAAACCCCTTTAAAGCTTCGGAGCGGCGCTATCCTGTGGATTTGGTATACAAAAGATATAAGTCATACGTAGCGCTTATCCATATTCCAAAATACCTGCAAGTAGAGAATTTGCCAAACGATTCATTAGCTATAGACAATGAGCAGTTTAAGATCAAGTATAGGATAGTACAGGTCGATGCCTATACATTACGGGCAGAGGGTAGCTATTTGTTAAAGAAGGATATGTACCCCGCACAAACCTACGCGATACTCAAAGAGGCCTTTGACCTGATTATTGAGCGATTTAATCAGAATTTGATTTTGGTACGCAAAAACTAAAAGATTTCGCGCACTTATTTGAGAATCTAACTTGTTATCGGGTATACATATTGGAATTTGTAAGAATGCTATTATATTTAACCTACAGATCAATATACTCGCGGACGATGGCCAAAATACTAGAAACCGAGCGCTTGATTCTTAGGGAATTGAATGTAAAAGATGCAGCACTTCTTTTTGCATTGAATCAGGACACTGAAGTAATTAAGTATACAGGTGATGTGCAATTCACCTCACTAGAGGAGACGGAAGCATTTCTCAAAAAATATGACGATTACCAAAGAAATGGATTTGGTAGGTGGGCAGTGGTATTGAAAAGTAGCCATGAGTTCATTGGGTGGTGTGGCTTAAAGCGTGACACAGCAGGTTTGGTAGACATTGGGTATCGGTTTTTCAAGGAGCAATGGGGGAAAGGCTACGCTACAGAATCTGCCGCGGGCTGCCTCATTTGTGGATTTGAAACACTACACTTACCTGAAATCATCGGTAGGGCACATAGAGACAATCTGGCCTCGATTAGAGTTTTTGAAAAACTACAGATGCAATACTGGAAAGATGATACTTGCAATGGGATCCCCGATGCAATATACTACAAGATTGCCAGAGATCAGTTTGATGCCTCTTTTTCCATTAATAAATCTCTTTTTACATAATTTTTGGGAATCAAGCTTGTTCAACGAAACACAATCCACTTTTTTGAATTTTATCAATGAGAAATAAAACAAGTTAAAAAAATGATCTGGTCCCTTGCCATACTCTTTGTACTTATGAATTTGGTAGCATTTTTCCATGCGCGCAAGTTTACCCATTTTAGCGTACGAAAAGAAGAAAAAACAAAAGATGCGCAAGAGCTTACGCTTTTCCAGAAGCTTAAAGCTTTGGCATTTGGTATAGACAATCCAAGACCCGTACACAGTGCCTTGCCTCAGCAAGCTTACGAGACTATAGTTCTTCAGAGTAATAAACGCATCGAGTGTTGGTACATCAAGGCAGAAAATCCAAAAGGAACCATCATTTTGTTTCATGGTTATAGCTCAGACAAGTCATTGATGATCGATCGCTCCAATGAATTTCTAAAACTAGGGTATAATACCTTTTTGGTCGATTTTATGGGTTCTGGTGGTTCGGAAGGTAACCAAACAACCATTGGTGTACAAGAGGCCATGCAGGTAAAGACCTGTTACGAATATTTGGTAAAGCAGGGAGAGGCCAATATCTATATTTTTGCGACTTCTATGGGGGCTGTATCTACCTTGAAGGCCTTTCATGACGATGTTCAAGGTACTCTTAAACCTAAAGGACTTATTCTCGAATGCCCCTTTGGTACCATGTATAAGACCACTACTGCAAGATTTAAAAACATGGGTGTTCCGTCATTTCCCATGGCTGGCTTACTCGTATTTTGGGGAGGTCTACAAAACAACTTCTGGGCCTTTGGTCATAAACCGATCCACTATGCCAAGTCTGTGAATGTACCAGTCTTGTTGCTTTATGGTGAAAAAGACCAGAATGTAAGCAGGGCAGAGGTGGACGAAATCTATGCAAATCTACAAGGTCCCAAACAATTCAAAACCTATCCACAGGCAAAGCATGAAAGTTACCTGCTTCAATATAGAAAAGAGTGGGTTGCAGATGTGGCGGGGTTTTTAAGTGGTACGTTGTGAGTGTGAAGTGTAACGTGATTCGCTTTAGGCTAAAGGCTGAAAGCCTAAGGCGGAAGGCGTGAAGATTAAGGCCCAACATTTCATCATCTTCAAATTAACACATTTCCAAATCTTCAAATCAATAAATCTTTTCTTTAAGTTTCGTGTCCAAAACAGCCCTTGATAATGTCTATTTAGCACCCTTAGGTTGTGGGAAATAGGCTATACTTTTACATTATAATTTAAATAAATAAAGATGACACAAACAGAATTAATTGTAAAAATGATTTTTGACAGATGGTATGCATCCTTAAAGAATTTTGATACCTTGCTCAGCGCCCTGACAGATGAAACCTTGCAAAAGGAAATTGCGCCAGGTAAAAACAGAGGTATTTATTTGTTAGGCCACCTTGTTGCCGTACATGATGATATGTTGATACTATTAGGTTTGGGTGAAAAGTTATATCCGGAACTGAATGAACCCTTCATAAAGTCTCCTGATAAAACAATAATTCAAATCCCGTCAGTAGGAGAGCTGAGAATGTTTTGGGCAAAACAATGTGAGGTGCTCAAACAGAAGTTTGACGATCTAAAACCCGCAGAGTGGTTTGAAAAACATACAGCTGTAACTGCTGAAGATTTTGCCAAAGAGCCCCAACGCAACAAGTTAAATATCATTATAACTCGAACATCCCATTTGCAATACCATCTTGGGCAATTACAATTGCTCAAATAATGTAAAATTATATAAAATGATAGCATCAAATTTTACGACCACTATTGTAGTGGACAATTCCGCCAAAGAAGCTTTCAATGCCATCAACAACGTACGAGGTTGGTGGCAGGGAGAAGTAATGGGAAGCACCGACAAACTCAATGACGAGTTTGACTACCGTATGGAGGACATTCATTTTTCCAAACAAAAAATAGTGGAGCTGGTACCAAATGAAAAGGTGGTATGGCTCGTGATCGACAGCAAGCTGAGTTTTACCAACGACAAAAGTGAATGGACTGGGACAAAGATAGTTTTTGAAATCTCTGAAATAAGTGGCAAAACACAAGTCCGTTTTACCCACATGGGCTTGGTTCCCGAATTTGAATGTTTCGATGCTTGTTCAAATGCCTGGGGTCAATTGGTACAAAAAAGTTTATTCAGTTTGATTACGACAGGAAAAGGGATCAAGGGTTTTTGATGATGAATGGTACGGTCAAATTTCCAAATTAAAAAGAGGAGTAATTCTCTAATTTGATTAAATTTGGCGTTCATTTTCAAAAACGTATTTTTTACAATGCTAAGAACACACACTTGCGGAGAATTAAGGATTGCTGATAGAGATACAACCGTAACCCTTTGTGGCTGGGTACAAAAAGTAAGAGACGTAGGTGCAATGGTTTGGGTAGACCTTCGCGACAGATACGGAATTACTCAGCTCATGCTCGAAGAAAAGAATGTAAGCAAGGAGCTCTTGGCTTTGGCACATAGCCTCAACCGTGAGTTTGTGGTAAAAGCTACAGGTGTGGTGATTGAGCGTGTTTCCAAAAACGCTAAAATGCCTACTGGAGACATTGAGATCAAAGTTGCTGATCTTGAGATTTTGAATCCAGCAAAATTGCCTCCTTTCTTGATCGAAGACGAGACAGACGGTGGTGATGAATTGAGAATGAAATACCGTTATTTGGATTTGAGAAGGAATCCCGTACGTGCCAACTTGGAATTGAGACATAAGGTGGCGAGAGAAACGCGTAACTATCTCGACAGCCTTAATTTTATAGAAGTAGAAACCCCAGTATTGATAAAGTCTACACCAGAAGGTGCTAGGGACTTTGTGGTGCCAAGTCGTATGAATCCAGGTGAGTTTTATGCATTGCCACAGTCGCCACAGACCTTTAAGCAATTGCTTATGGTTTCGGGTTTTGACCGTTATTATCAAATCGTAAAGTGTTTTCGTGACGAAGACTTGCGTGCAGACCGCCAGCCAGAGTTTACACAAATCGATTGTGAGATGTCATTTGTGACCCAAGAAGATATCTTAAATACTTTTGAAGGTTTGGCAAGACACCTCTTCCGTACCGTAAAAGGCATAGAATTGCCAGAACTGACGCGTATGACTTACGACCACGCCATGAAATACTATGGTAGCGACAAGCCAGACATCCGTTTTGAAATGAAGTTTGTGGAGGTCAATGAAGAAACCAAGGGCAAAGGATTCCCGGTGTTTGACGGAGCAGAACTTGTAGTAGGTATTTGTGCAGAAGGCACAGCTACATACACCAGAAAACAAATAGATGAGTTGACCGAGTGGGTGAAAAGACCACAGATCGGTGCCAAAGGTTTGGTGTACATCAAACTAGATGCAGATGGATCTATTAAGTCATCGGTAGATAAGTTTTATAGTCCCGAAGATCTTAGGGCAATTGCTGCGAAATTCAATGCCAAAGCAGGGGATATGATTTTGTTGCTTTGTGGCGAAACTGATAAAGTAAGGAAACAACTCAACGAACTGCGCCTAGAAATGGGCTCACGTCTTGGTTTGAGAAGCAAAGATAAGTATGCAGCACATTGGGTAATCGATTTCCCATTGTTGGAGTACATAGAAGAGGAAGGCAGATGGTTTGCTATGCACCACCCATTTACATCGCCTAAGCCAGATGATTTGAAATACGTGGCACAAGGTGAATTTGGCAAGATTAGGGCCAATGCATACGATATGGTGATCAACGGTGTAGAAGTAGGAGGAGGGTCTATCAGGATCCACGACAAAACTTTGCAAGCCAAAATGTTTGAACTCCTAGGTTTCACAGATGAAGAAGCCAAACATCAGTTTGGGTTCTTGATGGAAGCCTTTGAGTACGGCGCACCTCCACATGGTGGTTTGGCGTTTGGTTTCGATAGGTTATGTTCACTCTTTGGAGGGGCAGATTCTATCAGAGACTTCATTGCGTTCCCAAAGAACAACTCAGGTCGCGACGTCATGATCGATGCACCAAGTACTATCGATGCGAAACAGAAGAAAGAACTGAATATCGCGACTACGGTTTAATTTGCCATTGTATTAATAATATTCAAAGAGACTGCTTTAAAGCAGTCTCTTTTTGTTTTATGGATACTTGAGTTTGGTATTCTCAAATCTCTTTTACAGCGAATAGTTTGAAAAACAATTCTCAGCGGTTCTGAGTTGGGGATTTATGTATGATAAAGAGAGATTGACCCCGACCTCATTGGCATATTTGGCGTGTGGCACTGTTGTATGGGCAGTTATTATGGTTTTGTCATATATCGATAAAGCCTATTGGCTATGGAATTTGTTTTCTTACAGTATTCCCTTATTTCTGATGCTAGAGTGTTTCATTGGACTGTTATTATTGTATAGGAGGCAGTTTTATGCCTTGTTGACTTTAAGTGTCTTGATGTTATGGGCATTTAAGCCTATTACAGAAACCTTCAGTGTAGGCAAGATCATAAATCATACGAAAACCAATCCCGTTAAAAAGCTACTTAAAGTGTTTTCTTTCAATGTATCGACCTTCAATGCGCACCGAAACTATATATATGCCAAGCAAGACAGCCAATTAGTGGATGAATTATGTAGTTATATGGCACAAGAAACTTATAAGCCAGATGTATTGTGTTTTCAAGAGTTTCATCATGACGATTGGGAACGTACAAGAGTAATAGAACAATTGTACAATATTTGTAATACTAAATATTATTATATGCTTCCCTTTTGGAGGAACTATCAGAACGGTTTCTTTGGGCTTATGATCATGTCTCGCTATCCAATTGTGAACAAAGGAGTATTGTATAGCGATGGCCCCTATTCGTTAAACAAGGGAATTTTTGTCGACCTTAAAATAGGGGAGGATACAGTAAAGATTGTAAATGTCCATTTACAATCCATGAGTATCAGGCTCGAAGATAGCCTGAGCCATATGGGACTTAAAAGCAAAATTAAAAGTACGTTCGAAAAGCTCAAGAAAGGTTCCTTGAAAGGGAAATTTCAAGTCGATACCGTAGAGCGTTTCATAAAGGAAAGTACATATCCAATAATTCTCTGTGGGGATCTCAATTCTTTCCCTTATGGTTATTCCTACCAGAAGATCAAGAAATACCTCAAAAATTCATTTGAAGAATCTGGTATAGGCTTTGGCTTTACCTTGAATATTGCACCTTACTGGGTACGATTGGACAATCAATTTCATTCCTCATATTTCAAATCTTTAGACACTAAGGTGATCAGGGATATTGACAATTCTGACCATTTTCCCATACAATGTGAGTATAGTTTTTAAGGAACTATTAAAGCCTATTCTTTTGGAGAAAAATACTTTTGCATGATACCGCTGATCATTTCCTGAGTTAGGGGTTTGCTCATATACTCTAGAACTACCTTATATTTTTGAGCTTTTGCTTCATCGTCAGGGTTTGCCGAGGTAGTGAGCATGATGATCTTGGGCTGTTTGTTGTCGGGCATTTCTACCCTTTGATAATCTTGTAAAAATTCCCATCCATCCATTATGGGCATATTGATGTCCAAAAATATCAAAGATGGCGGTGGATAGTTGCCACCTGTTTTGAGGTACAGTTCTTTATTCGTAAGAAAATCCAGCGCTTCCTTACCATTTAAGCATACTTCTATATGCTCTGCTATTTCCGATTTTTGTAAAGTTTTTTGATGAATGAAATTAGTGATGTCATCATCATCAATCAGTAAAATACAACTCAGTTTTCCCTCCATGACTAAGATACAATTGGTATAGTAAAATAAAATGTACTTCCTTCGCCGGGTTTTGAATCAACCCATATATTCCCACCGTGTAGTTCTACTATCTTTTTGCAATGTGATAGGCCTATCCCTGCCCCTCTATACTCGCTACGGTTATGCAATCGCTTGAAGATAATAAAAATTTTCTCAAAATCCTTAGCTTCCAGCCCAATTCCATTGTCTTGTACGGCAAAGACCCAGTGCTGTACTTGCCGCTGCGCAGAAATCTTGATGCGCGGTACTTTGTTTTGAGTTTGGAACTTCAGCGCATTGTTGAGAAGGTTATGAAAGGCCAGTTTTAACTCCAAGGGATAAGCCAACAGCTGAGGTAAGTCTTCCACGGTAATTAAGGCCGCTTGTTCCTGTATAACTTCGTTCAATTCTATAATGAGCTCATTGACCAATGCTTTAGTGTCTACTAGCATTAAAGCCCCGTTTTTTCCAATCCTGGAATAGTCCAGTAGCCCTTTGATGAGTGTTTTCATGCGTAGGGATGAGCTTGTGATGAAGTCTAGATAAGTCTCTGCTTGTTGGTCCAAAGTACCCGAATATTCCTCTTTCATCATGGCAGATATGCTCGTGAGAGTTTGTAGTGGTTCCTGAAGATCGTGAGAAGTAATATAGGCAAACTGTTCCAGTTCCTTATTTTGGAGTTGCAAAATCCTGTTTTTGTCTGCAATTAACCATTCATTCTTTTTTCTTTCGGAAACATCACGCATGATACCCCCTATATATACTGGAGCTACTGAGGTGTCAAATATGAGGCAGGTATTGATAGACACATATTTGGTTTCGCCATGCTTAGTTTTGAGCTTTACCTCTTGGTCTTTGAGTTCCGAACTTTTTTGGCTATAAAGTAGCTCAAATTTGGAGTCTATTGGTATATCTATCAGCAGGTTGAAAGGAGTGCCGATCAGTTCTTCAGGGGTATATCCTGAAAGAGGGGCAATAGAGGGGCTCATTTCTATAATTAACCCATTCATATCAGTTTGGTACAGTACATCTGTAATGTTCTCAAAAACACTTCTGTATCTATTTTCACTGTCTTTAAGCTTGTTTTGGAGCGTAAAGCGAGTTTCACTGTAGTAAAACAATATCCTTGAGGCCAGAAAGCCATTGACCAAAATCACCATGAGGGCAAAAGATTTGTGTTCGTACAATAGCGCATTATGGTCTCTTAAGAGTGCATAGCCTAGGCCGAGGAACACGAGCCAAATCAAAATCGGTACCAAGAGTGTGATTACAAATATGAGATGGTTGGCATGCATGGATGCCAGTAATGGTAAGCCTAATGCTTTTCTCAACAGAGGCAAACGTAACAGCGCCTCAGAGGCGAGCACCACCCCAATTACATTGATGCTATCTTTGAAGGCAAAGCTGTAGATAATATTTTGGTCGATTGCGGTTACCGCGTCTGCTTTCCAAAACGGTGGGTTGTACTGAAGTATCAGATTAAAGAAGTAAGCATCGTAAACGAGGTTAATCAAGACATAGATACCTACAGCCACAGCAATTCTTAGGACACGGCTTTTCAAGAGTCTTGCGTAACGTTGACCATTGCCTAGGCCCACAAGTGAATACAGCAATAAGTATAACAACGATGTGGTCAGGTTTACCCATCCATCTTCTGACCACAGTAAAAAGGGGAAAAAAGCACCGCCAGAGAAACCCACAAGTAGCCCATACCTCCAGCCCCAAGCCATGGTAATCGTGAGTGGGAAAATTTGCGACCATGGTATGTCAATTTTTACGGTATCCAAGCTTACGGCGATACCATATGGTGCCAAAAGTAGGCTGCTGATTCCAAACAGAATAGATAACAGCACCTTTGTGCGTATATCAAAAATACTTTCTAAGTCCATAGTATATATAGAGGTAAAAATGGATAGGATCTGTAGAGATCCCTTTGTTGTAGGAGGCAATTTATGAAAATTAATTTATAGGATCAAATTGGAAGTTTAGGGTCTAGAGTGAAGAGTTCAGAGTAGAAAGGTATGAAGTTTAGGTTCGTTCTTTATAATGATAAGCATGCTGCAATAGTAAATAAAGTCTGACGCTGGGAATTTGACATGAATGTATTAACTTAACCTGAGCTCGGGATAAGGATTGTTGAATTATAGGAAAGAATAGGACAGGCATTCAAGAAAATGCGAGGGTTTTGTGGGTAGTAGCCAACAAATCCTT
>CAMFLX010000133.1 GCA_945957555.1 uncultured Cytophagales bacterium | reverse complement strand
GCTCTAGGTCTACGGCCGCAAATTCAATATTGATTTCCTTGGCACCATCTTCAAACTCTATCTCAGAAAGAAACTTGATCCGCTTCCCGATGGTGGATGACATGAAAATCGTGAGTCTTCGCATCTGAAATGAAAGCCCCTCGGTCTTGCCATTGGTAACCATATAGTTGCTATTAGCTTCCACATAGCCTCCAAGTGCTACGGGGATCTTTCCCATTTGCAAAAAAGGCCGATTATAAACCGCATCCATATTTAATTTTAATGTGGTGTCCTTTGGTGCTACACGTTTGAATAAGGAAGAATCTATTTGAGCTATTAGGGAAAACTGTAAAAAGGTAAAAAATAGAAAGCTAAAATTCTTCATACTATGACAATTGGATAAAAATGTATTGACCTTCAACGGTCGTTTTGAATTTTCTTAAATTTTTCTGTGCTGGACCTTCGGTAACATTACCAAACTTATCAAACTCTGCTCCGTGAGATGGACAAGTCAGATATTCGCCATGCGCAGAAAGCTCTGCGCCTTGGTGGGTGCATTCCATCCACAATGCAGAATATTCAGTTTCATTGAGCTTGTACAGGTAGATGGGGAAGTTTAAATTCTCAGCCTTTACCAATACATACTTACGGTTGATCGCCTGTCCCCTTTTATCTTGGGTGAATTCGGTTTTTAACACTTTCAAACTATTCTCAGTGAGCTCACTGGTGGCATAGTAGTGTGAACTGGCACAGCTCTGCAACAATGTAACTATTGCAGTACCACTTACACAGGCTAAACCACAGGTTTTTAAAAATTTTTTTCTGTTCATGACTTATAAGCTTTCTAAAAATTTGATAAGTTTCAATTTATCGTTTTCGGGCAGGCTAAGATACAGTGTCTTCGAGTTTTCCGCTTCTCCTCCATGTAACAATATGGCTTCATTAATGCTTCTGGCCCTTCCATCGTGCATCAAGAAAATTTGCCCACCTTGTGATTTACTGGAGAGACCAAGCCCCCAAAGCGGCGGCGTACGCCATTCGGCGGTATGTGCAATACCTTCAGTGTAACCATCGTCTAGTGCAGATCCCATGTCGTGTAATAGCAGATCGGAATAAGGGAAAAACCGCTTGTTGGATAATGCAGCAATGTCGGATGTCGGCGTAGTGAACTCAGGTGTATGGCATTTGCCACATTTGATATCTAAAAACAAAGTCTTGCCCTCAGCAACCATACCATCGCCTTGGTTACGTTGGATAGGCGCCTTGAGCGTTCTCAAATAAAATACTACGTTTTGTACTGTCGGAGCCAATACTTCTGGATCGGGCACATTGTCAAAATATGGCGATGCCAAGCCATTGATCGCAGGTTCATAGGGAGAGAATTCCGAAGTAATCCCCATATCCTGATTGTATGCATTGACAGTTTGGTGCAATAAATCTATTGCTGCGGCTTTCTTGCCGAAACGTCCAATAAACTTACCATTCAAAGGCTGGTGAAATGCCTGAGGAATGAAATATTCTGGAGCAGTGATGTAATTAGGCCTACCCGATATTCCATCTCCATCCAAATCATTGGGATCTGCATTTGCAAGAATCTGTGCGTCGCTTAAAGCTGCCAAAAAACCTAATCCCGTATTGGCTGGTGGCATGAAGCGCGCAGAAGGAGCTCCAACGGGGATCTGTTCTGGCAAAAAACCCGGTAATGCCCTGTTTTGTAACTGTGGACCACCAGCATGTAAAAACTTGTTTCCGGTACTGTCTGACTGCCCGAAGCGTGTGAGCGTAGTGAATGGATGCCCTTTCCCATCCCCAGCATGGCAACTTCCGCATGAAGTGGCCACAAAACAAGGACCAAGGCCCAAGTCAGATGAAAATACATCATTGTTGAAAGCCACATCCCCCAATAAGAACTGCTTCTTTTGAGTGCTACTAAGGCCATCAACAGGGCCATCTAAAAGTTCACTCTCTGGTGACGCCTTAGGCGTAAATGGCTCTGCCAGCTTTTTACAGGCAAGGACGAATAAAAGCCCTAAAAGGAGAAAAGAGATTTTTCTGTATCTGTTCATGAATTATCAAAATGTTTTCAAATATAGGATTAATATTTAGATAAAACGAATATAATATTTAGACTAACCTAAATTAATTATAAGTGTTAGCTAAAACGCCATATTTTCGTGGTTTAAATAAGAAAGGCCTCGCATACCTGCGAAGCCTTTTCCTATTATGTCCTTTAAGTCATAGTTTATTTGAATATCATTTTGATGCATATGCCCAGTATGGCTGCTATTGCAATCAATATGGGCTCTTGTAATTTCTTTACCTTCCAAATCGCGAATGCAGTGCTTACGGCAATCAAGATGGTGGACAAGTCAGTCAAGTTTCTTTTGGCTAAAACTAAAACAGCGCCAGCTATGGCTCCTACCGCAGCAGCTGTTACACCATCAATAAATGCTTTGATACTTGGGTTCTTCCCATATTTTTTAAAATAGGGAGCTGAAAGTACAGTAAAAAGATAGCAGGGTAGAAATGTGGCCAAAGCCGCTACTGTAGCTCCTGTAAAGCCTGCAGTCAAATAACCTATAAACCCAACGGTGATGACCACTGGTCCAGGCGTAATCATGGCTACGGCTACAGCATCAATGAATTGCTGCTCGTTGAGCCACTGATATTCCTTTACCACGCCTCCATATAGAAAGGGAACAATGGCCAGACCGCTACCAAAAACAAAAGCCCCCGCTTTGGTAAAGAACCAAGCAATTTGCCAGAGCTTACCTGAGAAACTGAGCGAAGTAGGCACTTGAAGCAAAATTGGTAATGAGAATGCTTTCATTTCTGCCTTGCCAAACTTTGGTGGTACTTTTAAAAGCCATATCAGTACGCCTGCACTTAATATCAACCAGATATTCTCTTCTTCGGTTATGAAAGTAGCAACAGCTAATACGATAAAGATCCCCCATAACCATTTGTCTTTGCCCATACTTTTAGTACTTAGCTTATAGGTACTTATGGTAATAATACCAATAACAGCAGCTCCAACGCTGTAGAAGATGGCCTGCATCCACGGAAGGCCCCCGTACGCAACGTAAGCCCATCCAATACCTAAAACCATAAGGAAAGAGGGCAGCACAAATGCCAAACCGACTAGTGTTGCTCCCAAAAATCGAAAATGCACATAACCCAAGTAGATAGAAAGTTGAGCGGCCAAAGGTCCGGGGGCAAGTTGTGAAAGCGCTAACCCTTCTTTGTAGTCATCTTCTGTAATCCATTTCCTATCCTCTACCAAATCACGATGCATGTAGCCCACCAAGGCTACTGGCCCACCAAAGCCAATGGTGCCCAATTTCAAGAAATAAAGTATGAGATCTTTAAGGGTATATTTCACGGGAATCATACGATATGACATATGTACATCAACGTTTTAAAATCCAATACCAAATTGGAAAGCTGTACTTAAACTGGCTGGGTGACCATTCCCGAAGCGTGTTGGCAATAACAAGGCTATAAATACATTACTGTTTTTATATCTCTTAACCACTTTATTGAGAATGGGTGTAAAACCATAACGCCCCGATGTCTCATAGGCGAGACGTCCAATAAGAGTAAACTCTTTCCCTAAACGATACAGCACCCCGGATGAAAAAGTACGTTAGAAACTTTGCTGCTGCGGTCGTCAACCCTCAGAAAGGGCGTAAACTCAAAACTGACCCCAAATTTCTTGGTTTTCCAAATATTGATGCCCCAAGGATTCCCTACAATATAGTAATCTCTAAAGTTCGGCTGGCCTCCTTCGCTACTAAAGGTATATAATGGATGTACCAGCCCCACATAACCCTTGATCTGCGGAAAAGCTTCTTGAGCGATGCCCTTACTTGAATCAACTTGAGCCTGTACTGCCCAGCAGCACAGTACCCATAAAAAAATGTTTAATCTATTCATTGTTATTTAAATTCCCAACCGTGTGTTTCTTCGCTCACATACTTGCACCAACTGTATAGGGCATCGTAGAGCACCATACCATATTTTAGCATTTCATGATCGTCTTTGATGTTATAAGACAAGCCTGCTGATATGGCAAAAAGCCCTGCCGCTTGAGGAGCCAATTGGTAGTTATCAGTGTCTGCCGCTCTTACAATGAGTGCTAATCTATGCAAAGCAGGGTCTAGCAACTGGTGTTTATGCAAAAAGTAATCAAAGGTGCAACGCTCATCTATATGTGTATATTCTACCCCTGTAATATCGTAGGGGATCGCACCAAGCTCTTCTGCTTTGACAATCACCTGATCGGTGGGTACATATATAAATTCTGGTGTTTTATCAATAAACCGCGCAATGAGCCATGGACATGCTATCCTGTCAATCTTGGGTCTTTCTCTTGTGATCCATTTCATGATTTTTGCCTTTGTTTAAACTTCTATAATCTGATACCCTATTCCGTAACTGTTCTTAATGTCTACTCCTGCCTTGGCTTCCAACAGTTTCTTACGCAGATTTTTTATGTGTGCAAACAAAAAATTATAGGAGTTCATACTGTCTAGATCTTCCCCCCATAAATACTCCGCTAAAACTGTTTTGGTAACGACTCTATTCTTATTGGCTATTAAATGAATGAGTATAAAATACTCTTTTTTAGTGAGGTGTAAGGCATTGTTCCAAACCCATATTTTATAACTAAACACATCCACCATGAGGTTGCCAAAATATAGTTTGCCGTTGGTATCGAATTTCTTTCTTCTCACTACTGCTTTTATCCGAGCCAATAATTCAGAAGGATGGAAAGGCATGTTGATGAAGTCGTCAGCGCCCAAATTGAAGGCCTCAATTTTGGTTTCAATATCGTGATCTGTTGAAAGTAAAACTATGCCTTCTTTTTTGTTTTCACTCGCAAAAGTCTCAAGCCAGTTAATTACTTCATTCTTCTCTGTACTGACATCCAACAAAATACAATCATACTCATATAGGGCAACCATTTCATCAGCCTGTTTCAATTGCGTGGCACAATCGCACATGAAATGTTCCATTTTCAAATATTCAGACAAGCGCTGAGCCTCTTCTACGTTATGTGCGACGATTAAAACCTTCATACCTCTCTTGCAAACATAACATGGGATTGTGAAGAGAATGTGAATATTTGACAAATATTATAAAATATTCGATGTAGCAATCCAGAAAAGTCGCACTATAATATTAGGACGAATCAGTTTATGGTCTACTTCAATTACATTCTAGGACGATCAAAAATAAAAAAGAGAGGCCTTCCGCAAAGACCTCTCTAGAAAATATTTATTCACATGGGCATGATGCCCTACTACTCTTTGATCAATTTATAAACCTTGTTGTCTATTTTCAATAAATAAACTCCTGGTTTCAAGTGTTCACCAAGTGTTGCGTTTGACACATTCATGTGTTCTTCCAAGATCTTACCTTCAACATCAAACACCTGAATGTTCGCTAAGTAGGCAAAGCTCACTCGAAAATTGGATGTGCTCGGATTTGGATATATGGCAACCAACTGATCCGTATTAAAATCACTTAAGGAGGTGATGACGCAACTTGCAGCACTCAAACCCGTGCTTACAAAACCAATCTGGTCGATATTGGCCATACCATCCACTGTGGTAGAGGATAGTTTAACTATATTTGTACCTTTTACCAGTGGCAAGATAAGCTCCACCGTACTCCAAGTGGCAAAGTCTGTTGTGACCGGAAAGCTTAAGGTATTTGCTAAAGTTATCCCATTAAGATCTATTTGAGCTGGTCTATCCCCCGTTCCGCCGTTGGCATACCTGAAACTAATGGTTGCATTCCCATTATTGGTAGCGGTAACATTAAAAGATATGGAGCTGCCTATAGCGTTGTCGACATTGATGTACGAGGTGCCTTTGTAACCTGCATTTTTGGTTTCTGTAACTCCATCAAAAGCACAAGCTACGGTTTCTATCTCAACAGCAGAGGCACAGGCCGTTTTACCTGTAGTCCCTCCTACGCAGCGGCTACAATTATCCAACGTTGCGGTACCATCTGCTACACCATTGCAATCGTACACTTTCTGTGTACAGCTACCTACTGGATTGGAATCTACAAAAACACCTATGGTTTTGGTCATAGTGGCACCTGCCGCATCTTTTACGGTCAACTTAAAAGAAGCTAAGCCACAAGAAACTGCTTTGAATGAAGCGGTAGCACCGCTGATGCTCACTGTTCCATTGACAATTCCCGAAACTGAATAAGTGGGTGTAGTTTTCGTATATCCTTTGAACATGGCTGCTAGGTCTATGGTTTGTGTACCTCCAGAGGCTACAAAATAGTGTGGTTCTGCCATCCAGTTCAAATAATCCTCGAGGTTGGTATACCCATCTTTGTCGGCATCGCCATTTGAGTCTGTGAAATTGTTGGAGGATGAACTAGGGTTCGTTCCGATTAATTTTTCCCAGAAGTCTGGTAAGCCATCTTTGTCTGAATCCCAAGTAGCAGCACGAGTCACTGTAGGGTATGATTCATACCCGCCTACATCGCTTTCATTATCAGGTAAGCCTGGATAACCGCTTACACTTCCTTTGTAGGTATAGGTACCATTCAAGGTTTCGTTGATGACACGGATATCGTGATCGTCCAAAACAGGTTGTGTCTGACCTACGTCAGATAGTACGCTTTTATAAGCATCCAAGGCGCTCGTGGTGGTCACGTAATTGGTAAAGAATGGAGAACCGACAAAGCATTCATACTTTTTGGAATCACCATTAGTGAAAGTTTCTCGCCTACCATTTGTTTGTGTGCTTTCATCAAATTTACCAGGCATTACGTTACCAGCAAAATAAGCCCTTTGCATGCCTAAACCTGTGTTTTCATGATCCATACTCAAAGCATAGAAAATTGAACTAGCTGCACCTGGCTTATAGTAATTACCCACAAAGTTTACCTCCATGGCGCCGCCATCAGTAGCACGATGTCCCCAGTTGTAGACCACGTTATTGGTGATGTCTAATCTGCCTGCATAGTAGGCGTTGCCGTCTAATCCTCCCCCCAAACTCCAGTTACGGCCTTCACAATGTGCCAATAAATTATGGTGAAAACTCCCTACATCCCCTCCAATGGTAGCGGCATATCCGTGAGCTGTACCAGCAGGATAGTTTTGATGCCCTGCGATATTCAAGGCTTCAGAAATTAATGTCCTTTGTAGGGTTATGTTTTTACCGCTTCTTGAACTGAATGCTTCGTCGATGGTCCAAGAAATGGAGCAGTGGTCTAAGATACTGTGGTTAGAGCCTGTCATTCCCATACCGTCATAGGTTGGACCTCCACCCAAACGAACTTTCATATTACGACCGATCACATCATTGCCTGTAAAGCCCATCGGTGCTTTACGAATACAAATGCCCTTGCCTGGTGCTGTTTGACCAGCAATCGTTACATAAGGATCGCTCAACACCAATCGAGATTCCAAAGCAATAATACCCGAAACATCGAAAACGATGGTTCTTGCGCCTGTTTCCGTTTCAACGGCATACCTTAAGCTACCTGCGCCAGTATCGTTGAGGTTGGTAACATGTACTACTTTACCGCCTCTTCCCCCAATGGCGTATCTTCCGTACCCTTCAGCACCTGGAAAAGCCAAATGACGTGGACGGAACACCCATGTGTTGCCTTTGGTTACGACTCCGCCAGAAGTGACTTCGTCTACTCTCCAATAGTAGGTATCCATACTGTACAAGCCAGCCACACCATAGCTTGCGTTGGTTACTTGTCCTTTGTAACATGTAGAAGTAGTGGTTCCAGAGTTTACACAGTTTTCATCCGTCCCGAAATACACACGATGCGAAACGGCTCCTGCGCCTGCAGTCCATTTTAAAGTAGCTGTACCAGCGTCTCCGTCCATATGCATGTCACCATCATCTGGGACAGGGTTTTTGGCTTGATTTTTCACATTGGGGGTATTCAACTCAAAGCCATTAATGTAAACGTTTTTCATGCTTTGAGATCCCGTAGTTATGGCACGGTACGAAACCACTACGTTTTGACCTGCGGTAGCATTGAAAGTCACATAAGAACTTTGTAGTGCGTCAGTGGTAACGGCCCTTTCAGACATAACCAGACTGCTGCTCACCAATGCATTATTTACATATACATTGATTGGAGCAAAGTCGTAAGTAGCAGGATCGTCTAAGGCATTATGAAATGCCATCATGCTATGTGTACCTGTTGCCAGACCACTAATGGTTAGGTCTATACGGGCACCAGCTTCGCCTCCATCTACCATCATTCCATCACAACCTAAGCGTGCATAATACGGAGCTTGTACTCCTGCTTTATAATATGTGGCTCTAAGGGCGGTGCCATTGCCCACCTTTGTAAACGTGAAGGTTACGCCGTTCACTGTTTTGGAAATAGTGGCGAGATTGTCGGGGATCCATGGTACATAATTTGGATCATTACATTCGGCTTCAGAACGACCGCTCATATTTAAATCAACCTTGACCATTGGACTCTGTGCCTGAGCTACCCAAAAACCAAACCATAACAACAATAAGTACCTTTTCATCATCTATCCTTAATTTAGCTTTGAACTTTTATAATTTTAATTGCGCTTATACCGCTTAATAATGCATTTTAGACAGTAGACACGGCAAAACTGGAGAAGTAACGAAGTCTAGCCTTATTTTTCATGTGGATTCATAAGCTAAAAACAGGTAATAATTTATAGGTATTAATTTGCATGCCATTTCTATTTCAAATACTATTACTGCATGCAAATCGAATAGTAGCTTTCATACTTCATATACAGCTTTTACATTAATATCATTTTAAAAGGAATAATTGAATTCCTTTTTTATAATTCCTAAAACACCCCACTTGTGTCAATAATTACATAGTTATAAGACAATTAACACGATTATAAATATTCTTGAAATAAGAACTTTTACCACTTCCTCAAGATCAGGTTTATCCCTTATAAACGAGCTCAAATTATAAGCGTAATAAACTAGCAAATTAAAGCTTCAAAAACAATATTAAAAACCTGAATATCAAAAGTTTAATAATGCGTATATTTTTATACTACAACTGGAAAATTCATCAACTTTTTTAGATCAATTATTCAACCTGATACCATGAACAATATAAAAGAACACTAGATTTGTACTATAAATATTAAAAATATGAAAATTCCATTAAAATTTATCTTTTGTGCACTATTCGTTACTATCGGTGCGTATGCACAGCATCCAAATGAGAACAAATTGAAGTTCTATCATAAGAATCCAGTATGGATTCGCATGATGGAAGATTCATCTGTAAACTACTATGAAGCTAAAATAGCATTTGAAGAATTCTGGAGAAACAAGGAAAAACCAGAAGAAGAACATGAGGCAAATGAGAAAAGTAAGAAAAAATCATTTCTAGCTAGACTTTTCCAAAACACAAGTGATTCAAAAAAATACAGTTTTGAATATAAGCGATTTGAAAATTGGCTTAGAACCAAGGCTCCTTATATAAAGCCCGATGGCACACTAATGACCGACGATGAATACCTAAAGCTTATCAATGAAGAATTAAGAAGAAGAAAAGAAGATGTACTGAAATTTTAAATATCTAGATTATGAAATCCAAATACATTATATCCATATCGATTTGTTTGCTGGCTTACTGCAGCATACAAAAATCATCTGCTCAGGATCCGAATTGGCAAAACGTAGGGCCTATCGCATTTCCAACGAAGACAATTTGGCAAGTTCACGGCATTGGTAGGTGTTCTGAAATGCAATTCCATCCCTCCGATCCGAATAAAATGTATGTAGCCAGTGCTTCTGGTGGGCTTTGGAAAACAATAGATAAGGGCAAAACATGGACAAGTCTCGGTACCGATCAAATCGTAAAAGTAAGTTCGGCGTCTTTAGCTGTTGACCCAGTCAATGATCAAATTATTTATTGGGGGACAGGCGATGACAACTACTACAGCAACGGCTATGGTGTATATAAAACGACTGATGAAGGCAAAACTTGGGTGGCGGCCAATACAGGAATGGGTAATACCTTGGTGACTGAAATTTTGATTGACCCAAAGAACACCCAGAATATTATAGCTGCCACTAACAACGGTATTTACAAATCTACAAATGGTGGCCAAAACTGGAGCCTCAAAACAAACGCAGGACTTAATTTTCAAGATATGACCTTTAAAGCCAACAAAGGCACCAATACGATTTATGCTTGTACCAAATCTGCCTTTTTCCGATCGACAAATAAAGGTGAAACTTGGCAACAAATTACAGACGGATTGACTATGGATGGTGAAGGAGCAAGAGTTGCTGTATCTCCAGCCGATTCTAATGTAGTATATGTGGGAGTCACCAAACCCTATGGTGCTATTTTTAGATCGAGCAATGGGGGCACCTCATTTGTATCAAAAAGAGTCGAAATGAATCTCAACCTAGTTGCATACACTGCCGATGCTACAGACAATGGGCAGGGCAATTACAATTTTGACATTGGTGTAGACCCCAACAATAGCAATACAGTGTATTTGTGTTCTCATATAGTATGGGCATCAACAGACGGTGGTGCACATTGGACACAAAAACAAACTGGCTGGGCAGGCGATTTGCACACCGACCAACACCAAATCCTATTCAATCCTTATGTGGCTGGCGAATTGTGGAATGTTAACGATGGAGGCGTTTGGAAAAACAATACTGGCGGCACGGGAGCATGGACACCAATGAGCGACGGCATTGCAGCTACTGAAATTTATCATGGTTCAGCTAGCAACATATATCGTCAGATGATGGGAATAGGCACGCAAGATAATGGTGGCTTCTATTATATTGATGGTGTTTGGTATAACAACAGAGGCGGCGACTACGGTGCTTTATACCAATCAGATTACGGATCCAATTCATTTTACCACTCAACCGAAGATAGTAGGGATGTGAATTTAGGCTCCACATCAACAGATCTTGGATTACCCTTTACTCCCAGTGAGTCCGATCCAGCTTCCTACGCCTTTAGTCCTGCTAATCCTAATATTGGATATGTATACAACCCTAATGGTAATAAAGTGTATAGATCTACGAATTTATTGGCCGCTAGCCCCACTTGGACCACCGTGTTTACTTGCCCCGCGTCTATTAAGGACATGAAAGCTGATGCTACCAATGCAAATATTCTCTACATTGTCGCATGGGATAATAATATATATATTCTTGAAAACGCCCTTACCAGCGGTACATATACCACTGCTAGTGTCCCCTATTCTAATTCAGGAAAAACCTTTCTAGTTCCTATGGCAAGTGCAAATGGTCTTTACTTGGCTACAAATAATAAGACCTATAAGTCAACTAACAAGGGCATCACATGGACAGACATTTCTTCTGGCTTACCTTCGGGAAATGTAGTAAAACTTGCATCGGACATTAAATCTCCAGTGGACGCTGTATACTACTGCACTTCTTTAGGAGTATACTATTATGACCGTACCAGAACATCTTGGGTAAACTACTCACAAGGTCTGCCCATAGTTTGCAATATCAATGATATGGATGTTTTCAATAATGGCCTTGAACAAGGATATGTTAGGGTGTATACCTATGGTAGAGGGGCTTGGGAATCTCCTGTGAGACAAACCGAAGGTCCACCAAGCATAAGTATCACTTCTCCAACCTCTTTATCTTCCTTTACAACTGGCAGTTCTATTATCATCAAGGCTAATGCAAAGGATGTAGCAGGCTCAGTGACCCAAGTTGAATTCTTTAATGGCAATCAAAGTTTGGGGTATGGGAGTTCTAATAGTTCGGCAGGGCCAGTAAATAATACATTTGGAATAGGAAGCTCGCACGGTGGCGGACAATACCTTGTATTTACAGCACTGAATTCTTTTACCCTCAAGTCTGTAAAAGTATATGCAACTGGGACTAAAGACAGAACCATTACCCTAAAAAATGCTTCTGGCACTCTGATAGACTCCAAAACTATTACTATCCCCGATGGCGAAAGTATTGTTACCTTAAACTTTAATATTCCCAAAGGAGTAGATATGAGGTTGGGTGCGGAAACTGGTGCAGATCTGTTTAGGAATTCGGCTGGAGCCATTTACCCTTATTCAGTTCCTGATTTACTGTCCATAACGGGCAATTCTGCGGGTGTTGGTAATGAAGCATACTATTACTATTTCTACGACTGGAAAATACAAGGTAACGAATATGTTATCACATGGGATAAGGTACCTGATGGCAACTACACAATAACAGCAGTTGCGACTGACAATGATCTAAAAACAACTAGGTCAGAGGCCATTATCATAGGCGTAAGTTCGCATGTGTGCAATAGCATTGGTTATATTGGACGAGAGGAATGGGACAACATATCGGGTGGAGACATCATCCAGAGTGTATTTAATACAACGCCTTCCTCTACCTCCATACTTAGCAAATTTGAAGGTCCATCTGAAATAGGCGAAAATTACCAATCTAGAATAAGAGGGTATATTTGTCCACCATTAACTGGGAACTATACCTTTTGGATTTCAGGTGATGACCATTCAGAACTATGGTTGAGTAGCAACAGCTTGCCCGCAAATAAAAAACTCATATGTAGCGTACCGACTTATTCTAGTAACAGAGGGTGGGATGATCATCCGGAGCAGAAATCGGCAACAGTTGCGCTTCGTGCAGGTACAAACTACTATATAGAAGCCATCCATAAAGAATATGGAGGAGGTGATCACCTTGCCGTAGGCTGGCAAGTTCCTGGCGGGATCTTCGAACGACCCATTTCAGGTATGCGATTGTCTCCCTATATTACCTTACCTGATTCAAATGCGGTCGGTACATTTTATCAAGATTGTAGCTATGGCGGTTATGCTATTGATCTATCAGAAGGGAACTATACATCAGCAAATCTGATCGCAAAAGGTATCACCAACAACGACATTTCTTCATTGATCGTGAAGGCTGGCTATGAGCTTGTGTTGTATGATGGTGATAATTTCACTGGCGATTCAATCATTAAACTAACCAATACAAGTTGTTTGGTAAATGACAATTTCAACGATAAGATATCTTCAGTGAAAGTCAGAAAAACAAATTTGGTAACCGATATAGAAACCATTACCGAAGAAAACACAAAAACTATGGTTTATCCCAATCCAGTTGAACAATTGACGACGATTAGATATCATCTTGCAAATCCATCGTTTGTTTCTATTAACTTATACAATAACAGGGGACAGGAAGTTGCTCAATTACTAAACAAGGCCACAAATGAAGGGATACATGAGTTAGAATATGATGCATCCAGTTTATCGGATGGTATTTACATTTTAAAAGTCACTACAAACAAGTCAAATGAAACGATATCTGTATTTGTAGGTAAAAACAAAAAGCCTAAGTCACAAAACAAATAAAATATGGCATTATGATCCAAAAGTCGTTCACATGATGATTTTAGGCGATCAACAACTATAGTCTGTAGTTCAAAATCATGGACTACGGACTCTAGAATGTCTATACATTCTAATAAAAATGGGTTTTAATGACCTTAAAAGCCTTTTATTTAGGTTCTATTTGATACAATTGGTCCAAGATGTCTGATTTATATTCTTCAAAGGTTTAAAAACAATAGATATGAAGTCATGACTATTCAGATTTCCATACGTAAGGAATATAATATATGCGGTTTGAGTATAGGTCTTTAAAAGATGGGGTTTGGTGGGTGAGTGACACTTTTGAGGGGAGGAAGATGACTTTCACAGGGGTGGACGCGACTTTTGTTGGTAGGAAGAAGAGTTTCGAAGGGGTTTTGACAATTTATGATTGAAAACACTCGTTTTTAGGGTAAAAATCTTCGAATTTAATAGGAGAACCTCTGAATTTACTAGGAGAACTTCAACTTTTGCAGAGAGAACTTCGACTTTTGGGGTGAGAACTTCCGATGAGCAGTGGATGACGAGGGTTTTGCGTGGATGTAGTTGTTTATAGTGGCGGATGAGGATTTATATAAGAATAGTGGGTTTAATGAGGGTTTGTAAATTTTACCAGAGTATAAAGTTACTATCTTTCCATTGAGCTGATGCCCATGCCACAATAAAAAGCGATACCTTGGCTTTGAGCTAAGGTATCGTCAAACATATCTGAACCAATGAACAATCCTATTCCTTGATCAATTTATAAACTTTGCTATCGACTTTTAAAAAGTAGATCCCTGATTTCAATTGCTCACCCAATATTGCACTCGACACATTGGTGTGTGCTTCCTGCAATCTACCTTCCATGTCAAATACTTGAATGCTGGCTGATGTGG
>CAMFLX010000132.1 GCA_945957555.1 uncultured Cytophagales bacterium | reverse complement strand
AGATTCCTCTACGTCTCGTGGGCTCGGAGATGTGTATAAGAGACAGGAACATAACTACGTGTCTCCGCAGGAAGATGGTTGTATATTTGCCAGAAGTCACCTTTGACCCGCGCTCTTTTGCGCGCCCTGCTCACATAGCCAGGTCCGCAGTTATACGAAGCAAGTGCCAACTGCCAGTCACCAAACGAATTGTAGAGCCATTTGAGATATCTGCAAGCAGCTACGGTTGACTTTTCGGGGTCTAACCTCTCATCGATATAGGAATCTATTCTAAGTCCATAGTGTCTTCCGGTGCTTGGAATGAACTGCCAAAGGCCAACGGCGCTTGATGGAGATATAGCTCTTGGCTTAAGACCACTTTCCACGATAGCGAGATATTTGATCTCGTCAGGCATATTATGTTCTTTAAGAATGCGTTCAAAAATGGGGAAATATAAATTTTTTCTTTGCAGCACCATTATTGAGTATTCTCGGCGCCTTCTTACAAAGAAATCAATAAATGAATTAATTTTAGGGTTGTACGTAAGTTTAACCTGATTTTCTGCACAGGAAAGCCGATCTTTGATTTGTTCGTCAGTATACTCTGGAATGAATTCGTACTGGGGGATAAATATGCTCTCGATATCCTCAATCTCATCCACAAGATTGGTATCTGCCGCAGCGATTACTTCATTAGTATCGTTAGCTAATGCCGCATTTTGATCTTTGCTTTGGCTATAACCAAAACTGCAAATCAATATTGTAATGAATAATATGTATCTGTATAGGGAACTCACAATAAATAAAAAACACCTTGCCATACTATGATCTGTATACAGCAAGGTGACCTAAATGGTTCAATTATATTTTTTCAATAACGCTTGCCAGACTAAGAATTCCTTCTTCGTCGAAATAATTACCTATGATCTGTAAACCAATTGGTAAATTGTTAGAATCTTTGCCGATAGGCACAGAGATACCTGGTACACCTGCTAAATTAGCGTGCACCGTAAAGATGTCTGACAAATACATCGCCAAAGGGTCTGTAGTCATTTCTCCGATCTTATACGCTGTAGTTGGGGCAGCCGGCATCAAAATGTACTGATATTCGGATAAAAGCTTCTCTGTGTTTTCTTTGATAAGTCGCCTTATTTTTTGAGCTTTATTATAGTAGGCATCGTAGTAGCTTGCGCTGAGCACAAAGGTGCCTAACATGATGCGTTTTTTTACTTCTTTGCCGAAACCTTCCTCTCTACTCTTTTTGTACATTGACTCAAGGTCAACAGTATTCGGGCTTCTGTAGCCGTACCTTACACCATCGTAACGGGATAGGTTGGTACTTGCCTCTGCTGTTGTGAGTATATAATAAGTTGGAAGGTAATAGTCCATTAAACCAAATTCAACTGGCTCTACGATATGACCCTGTGCTTTTAACTTATCTATCGTTTCCGAAATATTTTTCTTTATTTCAGGTTGTATTGCATCACTTTCAAGAGATTCCTTAAGGTATCCAATTTTTAGCTTGGTACTGGAAGGTACTATTTTTGAATATTGTGGTACTGGTTTTTGCGAAACGGTGCTGTCTTGATCGTCTTTACCTGCAATCACTTCCAAAAGTAAAGCCGCATCTGCAACGTTTTTCGTGATTGGTCCGATACAGTCGAAAGAGGAAGCATAAGCAATAAGTCCGAATCTTGAAACCCTGGAATAGGTAGGTTTTAAGCCTACTACACCACAAAAGGAAGCAGGTTGCCTTACTGACCCACCCGTGTCTGAACCTATTGATGCCAAGCACATGTTTGCTTGTACAGCTACTGCGGATCCACCAGAAGAGCCCCCAGGGACTCTGGTATTGTCTGCATCATTAAGTACTGGTCCAAAAGCTGAATTTTCGTTGGTTGAGCCCATTGCAAATTCATCGCAGTTCTGACGACCGATAATAATCGCATCTTCATTGAGAAGTCTCTGTACCACAGTTCCGTTGAATTGCGATACAAAGTTTCCTAAAATTTTACTTGAAGCCGTAAGTTGGTGGTTTTTATGGCATAGTACGTCTTTAAGGCCTATTACCATACCTGCCAGTTTACCTGCTTTACCACTTTTGATCTTTTTATCGACCTCAATAGCATGAGCCTTGGCCTCTTCTTTATAAACTTCAAGAAACACATTCAAGTGTTTCTTATTTTCTATGTTAACTAAATAATTATCTACAAGCTCTACACAGGTAACCTTACCCGCTGCTAAGTCAGCTTGTATTTCAAAAAATGAACTGTAAACTTTCAATTTATTAAGACTTTGTTAGATGATCTTCTTCCATTCCTTTTTTTACCTCATCCTTTATCTCTTTGCTGGCATCTTTAAATTCCCTGATGCCTTTACCCAATCCTCTTGCAAGTTCAGGTATTTTTTTGCCTCCAAAAAGAAGAATTACTACTAAGAGAATTACTACCCATTCTCCTACACCCATGTTTCCAATAAACATTAACTGATTTAAAATCATATATTTATGAGTTTTTTACAAATATACATTTTTTTTTTGACTTTCGTTTAAAATTCGATTGCACAAAATTAACGATCCAGTTTATGGTGGGTTTAAATAGCAGTTTTGTGTGCGTGGTTTACAGGTATATTAGTAAACCTAGCTACGAAATTGGTAATTGTCTTAGGCTGAAGTTAATAATCATAGTCGGACGTGACTGGCATCCGATTATTGACACATATCATGGGGTATGGTGTATACTTTGTGTTTGTATTTGCAAAGAACGTCAGTGATTTTGTTGAATTTATCTTCCTTGGGCTCTTTAAACGTATGGATGTTGCCATCCGCTATGATTTCATAGATTTTGGCTTTGGACTCATTTACGATGTAGTATTCATTGCCAAGGATCGGGAAAAATCCATTTTGATTGTGGTAAATAATAAATAATTCTTTATTGTAAGCTTGGTAGTGGCGGGCCACTTCTTTCATATCAGTTTGTGTAGTTGAAATAAAGTGCTCTAGCGTGAATATGTCTTCATTTACTTCGTTTTTATTAATTACCATTCTATAGGTGTTGTTTTCTCCTTTAGAGTATAGCGCAAGAATCTGTTTTTCCTCTTGTTTCATTAAACGATCCTTTGCTCTTAAATCCCTGTCAGGTATGTACATGTGATACATCTTGATGTGATGTTTCACCGTTATGTTCTCTTCATAAGTAAATCCAAAAGAGATAAAAATTAATAAAATGTAGTAGTTCCTTTTCATAAAATGTTATGAGATTATCGTGATACAAATTTAGTGAAATTAGCTCAAATGCTTTATTGCTATTAAAGAAATTGAAGCGTTCACTTTATGTAATAACACTTTTAACGAATAATTAATGGTATAGGTTGGTGTTTTAGGGGTAAAAATCACGTAATATGGATATTAAAGAATCGATTTATAAATAATTTAATTATTTTTGTAGTTCTAATAATAATCAAATGATACAAACATTGAGTGTTTCTCAGCAAATAATTGATCTTGAAGACAAATATGGCGCACACAATTATCATCCTTTATCAGTGGTTTTATCTAAAGGTGAAGGCGTGCACGTATGGGATGTTGACGGTAAAAGATATTTTGATTTTTTATCGGCTTACAGTGCTGTAAACCAAGGTCATTGCCACCCGAGAATCATAAATGCTCTTGTTCGCCAGGCTCAGACACTTTCTCTAACTTCAAGAGCTTTTTATAACGATAAGTTGGGTATTTGTGAAGAGTTCATGGCAAAATTGTTTGGATTTGATAAAGTACTAATGATGAACTCTGGTGCTGAGGCTAATGAAACTGCACTAAAGCTAGCACGGAAGTGGGGATACATGAAAAAGGGTATACCAACAAATGAAGCCGTGATCGTTGCTGTGCAAAGAAATTTTCATGGTCGTACCTTGGCTATTGTTTCTGCATCTACCGATCCTGATAGTACGAAAGGGTTTGGTCCGTTTATGCCTGGTTATCAGGTAATTCCTTATGATGACGTGGTTGCGTTGGAAGAGGCGCTGAAAAATAAGAATGTATGTGCGTTTTGGGTAGAACCAATTCAAGGCGAAGCAGGGGTTTTTGTTCCTCAGGATGGATATTTGAAAAAAGCCAGAGAGCTTTGTACAAAATATAACGTTCTTTTGATGCTCGATGAGATTCAAACTGGCTTGGGCCGTACGGGTAAGCTATTGGCTGGAGACTATGAAGGCATTAAAGGTGATGTGTTGATTCTAGGTAAAGCGCTTTCTGGTGGTACCATGCCTGTATCGGCGGTTTTGGCCAATGACGAGGTCATGCTATGTATAAAGCCAGGAGAGCACGGCTCTACTTTTGGTGGGAACCCAATTGCTGCAGTAGTAGCGGTTGAATCCTTAAAGGTGCTTATAGAGGAGGGCTTGATCGAAAATGCCTTTAAGCTTGGAGAGGTTTTTAGAGAGCGTATGAATTTGTTGAAACAAAAGTCTGAACATATCAATCTGGTAAGGGGTAAGGGTTTGCTAAATGCGGTAGTGATCAACGAAACTAAATCAGGAAAAACGGCATGGGATCTTTGTGTTACTTTAATGCAGAAGGGTCTTTTGGCAAAACCAACTCATGGCGATAAGATTCGTTTCGCCCCTCCTTTGGTGATTACAGAGCAACAGCTAGATGAGTGTTGCAAAATAATTGAAAGTACTGTTCTTGAGTTTTAATATTTATAAAAAGCAGGCTTAGTGCCTGCTTTTACATTTTACCTAGTGCCTTGCTTGCCATTTCATATACGGTGTCGTGTTTACCAGCATATTTCTTGACTTTTTTGTAGTATTCTTTAGCTTTCTGCTTCTCTCCTTTTTTCTCTAGTTCTTGACCAAGGTAAAACAACGTATAATGGTAGTAGCCCATATGGTAAGCTTTGAGTGTTTCACTAACTTGCTCTGAAAGTTGAAAATATTTGATAGCTTCTGCATTGTCTTTGGTATATATATGGTTGTAGTACCCCATAAAGAATGAAGCATATCGTACACTTTGCTCTTCGTAAAAGGGGACTTTTGATTCATACTTCGAAATAATATTTTTGCTGATCTCAACCATCTCTGCGATTCGTCCAAGGTTAAAACAGCATTTTGCATATATTCTAGCGAAATACGGGTTGTTTGGATAGTCTTGAATCAGATTCTTCAGAAGTGAGAAGCAGAATTGATTGTTTTCTTGCTTTTCTTTGTCTGTTACCCTATCCAGTGATTCTACGTCTAAATAGATACTTAATAGATGGGCTTGTGCTTCCACCCTTGTATAGAAGGAGTTGAATGCTACGTCTTTTAGTTGGTTGATACCTTCTTCTGCGTTTCCTTTTGGAAACATGATCATTACAGGTTTCATAATGGGGTATTTTTCGGGAACCCATACCGAATAGTAGTTGTATAGTGCCGTGCCAAATAAGAACTCTACTCCAAGATCATCAATATCTTTGTTCTTACTAAGATGGGTCATTGCGTTTTTACCCGCAGTGGTAGCTTTACCCCAATTGCCCCTGTCTGAATAGATACGGCCTTTGAGCCCATAAGCTGCAGCTAGGAAAAAATTAGCTTCTACATCATAGCTGTCATTTTTGTACATTTTTTCTGCAAATATGATGGAACTGTCCATATATGAGATCAGGGTGTCATCAAATGATTTGTTTTCGCTGTTGGGTACTACTTTCCACCATTCCATCAGTCCTAATAAATAATAAGCGATTGGATGCTCTGGGTACTTCTTTTTTAATTGCTCAAAATTATCTTTAGCTTTGGGAAAATCGTAATTATATAGAGCTTGTAGTCCGTCGAGAGATTCTAATTGAAGCTCAACGTCCATCAAGAGATATTTTTTCTGATTTACCTCTGTCTGGGAAAAAACATTAATAATCTGTAAAAATAGTGTGAATAAAAGTAGACGGATTTTTTTGTTTTTAGTCATGTTTGTTATTTATCAAAAGGTATTCCCAATTTTCAAAAATTAAGTAAATTTATCAATTATTAGTTGAAAGGAGAACAATGTTCTTCCGCTTTTATTTTTAGTATGGATTTTAAACTGTTAAAGCAACTTTGTAAGGTACACGCACCTTCTGGCAATGAGTCATTGATGACTAGTTTTTTACTAGAGTACATTAAGAAACAAAGAAAACAATGGAAGTTCAAGCCTAAGGTATTGCATGGTGATAAATTTCAGGATTGTATTGTCTTGGTTTTTGGCAAGCCAAAGGTGGCTGCGTTTGCCCATATGGATAGTATTGGGTTTACAGTGGCCTATGACAACAAGCTCATTCCTATTGGTGGACCGGAAGTTGAAACAGGCTTTGAATTAGAAGGCTCAGATAGTCAGGGGAAAATCGAAACGAAATTGATCTATGATGAGAAGGTTGGCTATTTGGTGTGTGACTCTAAAAGAGTAATTGATAGGGGCACTACCTTGACTTTTAAGTCAAATTTTGTGGAGACAGATGATACCGTTCAAAGTTGTTATTTGGATAATAGGTTAGGGGTGTTTGCTATGCTCAAAGTTTGTGAAACACTTAAAGATGGCGTAGTTGTGTTTAGTTGCTATGAAGAGCATGGTGGGGGCACCGTACCTTTTTTGTTGAAATACCTGTGGAAAAAATATGAGATCAGCCAATATCTTGTTTCAGACATTACTTGGGTAACTGCTGGAGTTAAGCCAGGGGATGGAGTGGCCATATCCCTAAGAGATAGCCGAATTCCACGTAAGAAATATTTGGATAAGATCGTTGCTATTGCAAAAGAGGCACAAATAACCTTTCAGCTTGAGGTAGAAGGTGCAGGAGGAAGTGATGGGCGTGAGATTCAAAATGCTCCATATCCATTGGATTGGTGCTTCATTGGCGCTGCCGAGGAGAATGTCCATAGTCCAACAGAAAGGGTTAATAAGGAGGATATTGCCTCAATGATAGAGCTTTACAAGGTATTATTCAAAGAGTTGTAGTGTTAAAATGTGACTTTGACAGTGGTAGAACAGTTAAAACCTTGTTCGTCAGTATAGTATCTAAGTCGATTGAGATAGTTTCTGTATCGTGTATTTAGGAGGTTATTGGCTGAGATATAGAAATTTACTTTTATTTTTTTGAATGGAATTTCGGTGTTGAAAGAAGCGTTTAAAAGTCCGTATCCGTTTGGTGCAGGGAGGTAGTCTCCAATAAGGGTGAAGGTTTTTGGTCCTTCAACGGTATTATAATTGATATCGAATTGTTTTTTGGGAAAGAAAACTTGTTTAAAGCAATACATATAGGATAGTTCTAACTCGCTGTTTTTTAATATTTTATAGTTTTTAAATGAATAGCTCATCGCATTTGAAAGTTTTGGACTAGGCATATTAAGGATATAATCTCCATCAAACTGTTCTTTACCTTGGGTGATATTTCCCTTGGTTTCCAGAGCCCATTTTTTTGATAGATTAATGTGGTTGAGGAAATCTAGGCCAAGTACGGTAGCATTACTTTGTTGATAATAAAAGGTAGGGAAAGCCCCTCTTATACTGATGATGGGTGCTGAAGGCTTGAGGTAAATGAAATTTTGTATTCGGTTGTAAAATCCTGATAGCTGTGTATTTATATTTGGCTTTCGAAAATTCAAGGAAATTGTATTATTGAGATTATTCTCTGTTTTAAAACTGAAATCTGTTTTGTTATTCATGATAAATATGCTTTCCCCATGATGTAGTCCATCGCTGAAAAGCTCATTTACTGCCGGCGGACGCATGGAATAGGCAATGTTGAGATTTATATCAATATGTCTATTGATTTGATGATTAATGCCCATAGAAGAAGAAAATGCATGGTAGGTTTTGCTGGGGCTGATGAGTTCTTTATTGACATATTTGTAGATCTGAATCTGTCGTAAATCGTACCTTACACCAAGATCCATTTGTGTTTTAGCGAATATAAGTGAATGAATATGATAAACACCCAAACTCTTGCTTTTGAAGTTGGGTATGAACAAGCGTAGATCTGTGGTTTCTGTGATGTTTTCTTGTTGAAAAGCCTGTATGCCCGATTTTCTAATATTGTTCTTGATAACGCGATGATTATATTGGAGCTCTGCCTGCCAAGTACTAAGGAGGTAACTGATGTTAGGCTTGTTGCTATGGTCGCTTTTAGGTCTGTGTAGGTCAAATTCTTTTCTGTCATTATGTTGATAGGTCAATATTGAGGTGAGGCTACTGCCTTTTTTGAAGTTTTGTTGGTATTTGAGCTGTAATAGATTGTGTTTGGTGTGCTGATAGGACCTGTTGATATCGTATGAAAACTTATTGGTATTTTCATAGCCCAAGCCTTCTAGGTTTTTGATCAAATCACTTAAATTTCCAATATTTGCACCTTTATACACTCCCAGTGTTTGATTGAAAGAATTATAAGTTAACCTGAAATTTCGTTTGACACCATCATATCCTATATGTGCGCTCCCATTAAATTCTTGTGATGCAGTATTGTCTAAATAATGTTCTGGTGTTTTAATGTTCCCTCCATATTTTTGTGAGCCTTGAATATGCGTATACCAGTTTTTGAATTTATGAGAAGAGAGACATACTTGTCCCGCATTTTGAAACATTCGGTTGTTGGTTTGCAAATTACTAAATGTGTTACCGTATATTCCCGATTTTTTAGGAACTTTAAATGGTGCAATAATGATAGCTCCTGATTGGGCTTCTGGTCCGTATACAAGAGCGTTAGCGCCTTTGATCACTGTAATTTGGTCAGTGGAGAAAGGGTCGATCTCTGGTGCATGATCATTCCCCCAATTTTGCCCCTCCAGTCTAACATTGTTTTGGATGATCACTATTCTATTTCCAGAAAATCCTTGTATGGTAGGCTTAAATACGTTTGGACCCGTTTGAATAGCATCAACACCTGGCAGAGTTTTAAGTATTTCCCCCAGATTTTTACCTCTTTGTTTGTCAAGACCCCTCTCAGATATTGTAGTGCTCGTAAGTGTTTTGTAATCATCTTTTTTATGGGTGATTTCAACGGATGCTAATTCAGACCCTTCGGTGTGTAACAGAATGTCGAAGTGGAATTTGGGTTTAATACGAATGTTTTTTTTGTAGTTTTTGTAGCCACTAAAGGTTACTTCTATAGTAATACTGTCATTACATAGGTTGTTGAAGTTGTAATATCCATTGGAGTCGGTCTCTATTGTGGCGCCTTCACTTTTAATTTGTATAATGGCGCCTGCTAGTTTCTCATTTGTTTCTCCATCAATTATTTCTCCATCTAACTGAAAGCTACAGTTCTGCGCCAATAGAGGTATGCTGACGCTAAGGATTAAAAGAATTAGAGATTTTAACACGGTGCAAAGCTACTGAATTTTATTGCTGCTGCAATACTGTTGCATTTGTTGTTTCGAAAATATTTTAGAATACACTCTGCTTAGCCTTTATCTTGAATTACGTGGTGAATCTAGGTTTAGTTTATGTATATTTTTTTACATTTTTTGGAAATGCTTTTCCTTCTACATATCTTGTATCGAAGAGATCGGCTAAACTTTACTAGAATTATAATGATACTTTTTAGATATAATTGGTGACTGTTAAAAATTAACAAGGTATGAATGTAGTAGGGGCACCTATCTTTTAACATTCGAAGAAAACTTCATTTTTTAAATAAATAAATATAATCTATTATGCGTAAATTCAGAATATTGAGTATAGACGGTGGAGGACTGAGAGGTGTTGTACCCATCCGTATATTACAAGCCATTGAATCTAAGACAGGAAAGAAAATCCATCAACTTTTCGACATGATGGCTGGTACCTCTACAGGAGGACTCATAGTGTCATGCTTGACTCTTAAAAATCCTATTACAGGTGAGCCTCTTTATACATTGGAGCAACTCAGTAAAATGTATACAGAAGAGGGTGGTACGATTTTTCCCATTCGTTCAAAAATCGGACATATCATAGAACAGGCCCATAATCTATTAAGACCGGAGTTTTCAGCAGACGGTATGGAAAAGGTTTTGAAAATGTACATCACAAACGAAAAACTCAAAGATTCACTCCTTCCTATACTGGTGACTACTTATGATTTAAGTACGAATAAACCTGTGTTTTTCAGAACCAGAGAGGCTGCTGAAAATGAATCAGCCAATGCAAACATATATGATATCTGTAGAGCAACTTCGGCTGCGCCTACCTATCTACCTGCCTATTCGTTTACCTATAAAGGGCAGACCTTGACTGGTATAGATGGTGGTGTTTATGTGAATAATCCAACTATGGCAGCATTTTCTGAAATCAGTAGATTTGGCGATTCCGACTTCTATAAAAGTGTACATGGCTCTGAAATCTCTTTGTCTGATGTTTATGTACTCTCTTTAGGTACTGGGAGTTATTTTGGTTCTATTACTGAAGTAGATTCGGTGGAATGGGGCCAGCTGCAGTGGGTTACACATATTTCTGATATTATGATGAAAGGTGTCAGTCAGTTGGTAGATTTTGAGGCAAGTGAAATGGTGTCAGATGGACAGTATTTGAGGCTCAATATTGATATAAAAGAAGAAAAGTATTCAGACATGACAGATGCAAGTGTTGCAACTCGTGATTATTTGTTAAATGAAGTAGAGCAGCAATTGCTGAATGATCCAGAAATCATGAAGTCTCTTGATTCGTTCTTAGCATCAATACAATAACTGTTTTGAAAAAGTATCCTTTCCTTTGAGTTATAAAAACGGATAAGGGTAGGATACTTTTCTATATCGTATAATGTTTAATATTCTGTCTCTTTCAATATCGATTCGGATGTTTTTATGGGATCATTGGCTGTTGTGATCAAACTTGAAACTGCTATTCCAAATAGTCCAAGCTGCATTAGATGTTTTATGTCGTTTATTTGAATTCCACCAATGGCTATCAGGGGCAGATTGATGTTGTTTTGATTCAGTTTTTCAAGAAGTTGTATATAGCCGTCAACACCTAGTATAGGACTCAATTTTTTCTTGGTATTGGTAAATCTAAAAGGCCCAATACCTACATAGTCAACGTTTGCTTGATGATGTTTAAGAATGTGTTCGTAAGTATTTGCAGTACCCCCAATGATATATTGGTCACCTAGTATCGTCCTTGCTTGATCTGTTGGCGTATCTTCTAGCCCAAGGTGAACCCCATCGGCAAGTAGTTTTTGGGTAAACTCAATGTGGTCGTTGATAATGAAGGTGGCACCATACTTAACACATACATCCTGGGTTTTTTCGGCAATCTTTAACCAGTCTTCATCATGGCTGTCTTTAACTCTGAGCTGTATCCATTTAATACCTCCCTTGCAAGCGAGCTCTGCATTTTCCCAATGCGGTCTCGTGAAATCATTAGTGATGAATTGTACCTTTTGAATCATTTTTTAAAAGTACAAAGTATTTGTAGAGATGCAAAATAGAGGGTATTAGCCAGTTTATATAATGGATTCCTGTGTGACAATGAGGATATCGTGTTCGTTATTCTATAAATATTGTGTATTTGAATTAGCTTTGTTTTATGAATAACAACGCTCTTGGCATATTGAGGTTTGTATTAGCAGTGCTCGTGACACTAGTTCATGTCCATAATTTATCGGGTGACAAGGCTTTTGTGTTGCTGGATCAGTATGGTCTTGCCAATATATCTGTAAATATTTTTTTTGTATTGAGTGGTTTTTTGATGCCTCAAAGTTTTGAACACAGCAACGGTCTCGTTAAGTTTTATGCGAAACGATTTTTTAGAATTTATGTAGGGTATTTTATGGTGGTAGTAGCCATACCATTGGTGGCCTACGGTGTTTCAAACTGTGATTTTCAAACATACTTTTCTGCTGAATTATTGAGGTATTATTTATTTAATTTATTAACACTCAATTTTATAAAGCCAGACTTACGTTGCCTTTTTCAAGACCATGCCTTAACGGCAATCAACGGTTCTCTTTGGTCTATTAAGATAGAACTCATGTTTTATTTAATAGTGCCTATCTTGTACTATGCTTATCAGTATAAAAAGAAAGCATCTGCTCAATTATGGCTTTCTGTACTGTTGGTTCTTTCAGGAATGGTCATAAACTATTCCATATATTATATGTATGTGAAAACAGGGAGTAGTTTTTGGGATGCCATGCAGAATCAGTTGCCCTCCAAGTTGTATTTTTTTGTAAGTGGTTGGGGACTTTATTATATGATCCAATATGAGAATAAATATATAATGCTTTTAATCTGGAGCTCATTTTTAGTTGCAAGCGCCATGTACATATTGAGAATTCCCACTTACGAATTTATTCAATTGCCCATTGCCTGTGGTTTGATTGCATTGTTTTATAAGATGAAGTGCACAAGAGGTGTTTCGTTATTGAAAACTCTTGGGGGGTGCTCATATCATATTTACCTATTGCATTTTCCTGTTTTGCAGATTTTGATTTCTTTAGAAAAAAAGGGAATGGAGCTTAATGTGTTTTGGTGTTTAACTTTGCTGGTTGGAGCCTTTGCCTACATATTATATAGGATTGAAGCGCAGGTTTTAGCAAAATTAAATCATAAATGAATTAATTTTGCAACCATCATAATTGATTATATATGGATTTATCTTGGTTACAGCGTACCGAAGTACTTTTTGGCAGGGAAAAAATTGAGAAATTGTCTCAGAGTAAGGTGTTAATTGTGGGCTTAGGAGGAGTAGGTTCTTTTGCAGCGGAATATATTGCTAGGGCAGGGGTTGGATGTATGACTATTGTAGACGGAGATACTGTAGAGTTTACCAATAGAAATAGGCAATTACCTGCATTGATCAGTACTGAAGGAATGGCTAAGGCAGAAATAATGGCTGATCGGATCATAAATGTGAACAAGGACATTGATCTCACCGTTATCAATGATTATATGACGGAGCTTAGTATTCAGGGTTTGCTAGAGGCTCAAAAGTATGATTATGTGGTAGATGCAATTGATACCATTAGTCCTAAGATATCATTGATCAAGAATACACTTAACCGTGGTATTCCATTAGTAAGTTCTATGGGGGCAGGAGGGAAAATTGACCCAATGTCCATAAAGATTGCAAAGGTTGAAAATACCTATAACTGCTATTTGGCACAGCAGGTGCGTAAGAATATGAAAAAATGGGGCATTAGGGGCTCATTTAAGGCAGTGTTTTCTTCCGAGTTGCAGATGAAGGAACGGGTACAACTTGTAGAAGGTAATAAACACAAACGTTCTTATTATGGTACTATATCTTATATGCCATCATTGTTTGGTGCCTATGCAGCATCGGTGGTAATTAGGGATTTGGTAGGGCAGAAGTATGACTTATACAAGCCTTCTAAACTTGGGCATAAACTTAACTAGAACAAATGATGAAGGATAGACCTCATTATTTGTTCTAGGCATTACCATTATCCTTTCTTTTGGATGAAGTAAATCTTTACTGCTGAAAAGATGATCAAGCCAATGGAAATGCCAGAGAGGATGAGATCTATTGCAAACTCGTCATCAATATATTTTTGGATATGCTTTTTGTCCGAGCTAGTTAAGTCCCTGACTTCGTCGATATTGAGATTTTCTACAGATTTATGCATGTCAATGATTTTGTTGGCATTGACAATCTTTACGATTTCATACCATTCATTTTCTGTAATATCCTTTGGTTTAAGGCCATTAGTGGTATTAATTTCGTTTACTAGGAATTTTTTTTCTGAGCCATCAGCTTTATACAAAACTAATTCATCATTAAGCGCCACAAGTTTAATGCTTTTTAGCTTTCCAACAAAGATTTCTTTTTTGCCAGACTTTAGCGCTTCTTTGAAAATTTTCTCATCGGATTCATCGATCAGGTTTATGTATATCAGTCCACCAACGGCAAAAAGTATAGCTAATATGTACGTGTAACTCTTTTGGTTTATTTTTGTCATTTGCTATTATTTTGATAAGTTAGCAACATTATTTTCACTAAAGTAGCAACATTTTTAAATATGTCTAAAAAATCGGAAAAATTTTTGTTTGAATATGTAAACAACGCGGCTCCTACGGGTTTTGAATCGTCTGGGCAAAAGATATGGTTAGATTACCTGAAACCTTACGTAGATGAGTATTTTACTGATAATTATGGAACTGCTGTGGGAGTGATCAATCCAAAGGCTGAGTACAAAGTGGTCATAGAAGCGCATGCGGATGAGATTTCGTGGTTTGTAAACTACATTTCTTCAGATGGTTATATATATGTAAGGAGAAATGGTGGCTCGGACGCTCAAATAGCACCTTCTATGAGGGTGAATATTCATACTAAAGGAGGAATTGTAAAGGGAGTGTTTGGATGGCCTGCGATTCACGTGAGGGAGAATGAAAAAGAACCAGTGCCTACAGTTAAGAATATTTGTATAGACCTAGGTGCCAAAGATAAAGAAGAGGTAGAAAAGTTGGGTGTGCATGTTGGTTGTGTAGTTACGTTTCAAGATGAGTTGATGATCTTGAATGAAAGATACTATACAGGAAGGGCTATTGATA
>CAMFLX010000131.1 GCA_945957555.1 uncultured Cytophagales bacterium | reverse complement strand
AGTGTCGTTGAGATTCAGATTCAGCAAAAACTGTTTACCATTCTTTGGCAAAGAAGTGGTATTAACTACCGTAGAAGAGACTAGCTTTCCATAATCGTCATAATTACCATAGAAATTGTTGCTGGTTCTATATTCGTCATAATAGTACCCCTCCTCTTCGTAACCACCATATTCGTAATAGTTATAGCTTTCTATAGCATTGGAATTATTCAAAAAGTGAATGATATTGTTTTCATATATCTTATAAATCTTAACTTCGAATTCCTTAACATTAATAGCCTTAACCCCTAAATTACGTTCCCCCTTACTAGTGAGGTATATTCCTGATTTAGCAGCGAAACTTAGCTTTGGCTCTTGTGCTACAAAACTCAAGTACATGTCAACTTCTTTACCAAGAGTTCCACCAAAGATCCCTTTAAGATCTGCAGATACTTTAATCTCATAGTTCTCTGACTCCTCAAATGTCCCTTTAACAAATACACCAAAATCATACACATCAAAACTGATACCTTGCACTTCGTTGTTGTTCGCATCAAATATCTTGATCAATGCTGCCAGATCCTGCCCCTTATCAATACTTTGATTGGTGTGTATATTAAATGTATGGTTTTCATTGATCACCTCTGCGGTAATTTCGGTGATAGAGAAAGCGCCTTTTGCGGGAATGTTAGACTCCAAAATAATGTCTTCGGAAGTTTTATAGCTTGAGTTCAAGCAGCCTAAGCCCGATTTAAGGACCAATTTAACAGGTTTTTGTTCAAACGAATTGGTTGCTTCGGGAATACTCACCTCAACCACTTCCGAGTTAAGTGAACTCTTTAGCAAGAAATTGATTTTTTTACCATCTATATAGATTTCAAGATTCTTGGCCACATCAGCGGGCTTTACGATATAGTTAAAATTCAAGGCTGTTTTCACTTCTACTACATCGTCTGTCTTAACCCAATAGTAATCGACGTTAAGCAAAGTAAGGTATGCGGTATGAAAGCTATGTTTCACATCCTTACTGTCAAGTTTCTTCTTTAGCTTACTTTTTTCAGCAATGACAGAGGTTAATTCTGCGGTGTAATCAGTAGAGGGCGCAAAACCCATAGCCGGAGAAAAACACAACGTATTGTTGCTTAACCATTTAAACTTACCTTGCACCTTGGGTTCTATCTTTATGTATTCAATATCTTGCCAAATACCCACCAAGCTATCGGCTACCACATTTTCTGAAAATGTGAATTCTAGATTCGACAAGGGTGAGATTTCTGTATTGAAATTCTTATTGGAGACACCAAAACTGTCCTTATTACAGGAGTTAAATGATAATAGACCCAGTAGCGTCAAGAGGAAAAGTATTGTTTTCTTCATGGTGAAAATATTTAATGTAAAATTAGAAAATTAATGATTTGTACCTCTATATTTGAACAAATTTTCTTAATCATCGTATTACAGACTAAAATATTTTTCAGATGCCGTCAAAAAAGAAAAGCGTACTACCTTACTATATATTTGTGCAACTGATAGTTGCAGGTTTTTTGGTTCTCTCATTTATGAATATCAATAAAGAAGAAAAGCCAGAAGAAAAACATTACGAAGTCATCAATCTTGCCAAGGATCAACTGGACAGAATAGACAACATCTCAGATGGGTTACTTTCCATTATTGCATTTGAAAACAATGATAAACTATCTGCTTTAAATCAAAACAATGCTATGATTGTATCTTGGGAAGAAAACCAGCACAAGCTTAAAGAACTCATAGATAGGTCTAAAATAGATGAAACTGATAAAAAAGCTGTTCATAAAATGTACGAAACAAGCAATACATTCATGGAGCATTTCAAGACTGCTCAAACTTATGTAGTACAAAAAGCCAATGTGAGTAGTTTGGCAACAACCTTCAATTCATTGGTTAAAAAGAATGAGAATGGCTACGTTCAGAAAATGAATGAATTGATTGCCGTATATCAGAAAGCCGAGAACGATAAACTCAAATCACAAAAAACACAAAATTACATAGTATTTGGCATAGGTCTTATATTTGTAGCATTAAACATCTTATTGTTTATAACACCTGCTAAAAAGATCATATTCCCTGCATAACTAAGACAAGGAAATCAACAAAACATAATGAAAGTCCAGATTCTAAAAGCTCTGGACTTTTTTCTTTGATTTTAAACTCAAAGTAACGCAAACTATAGCAAACAGATGGGCTTGTAGAAACCATTACTCTCCCCTTTTTCCAAGTTTGATCAAAAAAAGATTTTCAGGCCTTCCATTCACAATTTCAAACTTAAGTGCTGTTTTCTCTTGATGAAATCCATGATTACCAGCAGCGCCAGGATTCATGTATAACAGATTATATTTGGCATCGAAGGCAACCTTAAGTATATGAGAGTGACCACATACGAGCATATTGGGCTTTAATTCTGCGATTAGTTTCCTTGTAGCTGGATTATAAGAACCTAGGGCACCCGCAATATGAATCATCAGAACACTAAAATCTCCTATATGCAGCAAGTGATGTTCGGGATGTACCACCCTTACATCGTGTGCATCTATGTTTCCGTATACCGCTTTAAATGACTTAAAAGCTTGTAAGCGATCAGCCAAAGCAATATTACCTATATCACCAGCATGCCAGATTTCGTCTACATCTGCGAAATATTCAAAGAAACGTTCGTCAAGGTAGTTATGAGTGTCTGAAAGTAGACCGACCTTCATGTAACTAAAACATTCATCAATTGACATCTGATCAACATCTTATAATATAGGTTTTAATTGCGTCCTATCAATACTGCCAAATTCGGGTAGCATCTTATGCTTAGGATTTGCCTTCACTACTTCTGGGTGTGCCTTCAGGTACTCATTGTAGTAGGCTATTGCCAAATCCAAATGACTTTGGGTGGATACGAACAAATTATCGTCAACTTCCTCTAGCAAGCTTTTGTTTAACTGTAGTAGTACCGCCAAGTTTTCGGCACCTTTGGTCCCTTCGGAGAATGCAACAACCTCTTTTACATGAAGCATCAATAGGCTATCATATGAAAAAAACTCATTGATAAAGTTGGGCATGTATAAATTGATGTCTTTATCTTCATATTCTTTGGTTTTCTGCTCATAGAACTCGAGTTTCTTAGAATCGGTAGCAGAAATATTTTTAAGTTGAAAGTATACGCCTTTAAGGTCCTTATACTTCATACTATCCAAATCAGTATACACTTTCCATTCCTTTTGAACCACTGCGAGTAGAGAATCTGCCCTTTTTAGAGTATTGGCACCCGATGTAGTGCTTGTAGAATCTTTCCCCTCATTGGTCTTATCACTTTTACAGGATGTAAGAATACTTAATACTGACAGTAGAAACGCAAAAGCTATTTTTTTCATATATCTATATTTAGGATGTAAATATAATTTTTTTAATCATCATCCTATCTATCTTCCCTGAATTTGTAAGCGGAAACTCCTCCAAACAAATTATCTTTTTGGGTCTTTTGTATTTATCAAGAAAATCAAACTGCAGTGAGATGTCTTCTGATCGCTCCAGTACTAAAACCAAAGCCTCACCTAACAATTCATCTGCAATAGAACTGACAATGAAATTTGACGAAATCTGTAGATTTTCTGCAATCAAGGCTTCTATTTCCTCTGGACTTATTTTTATGCCCCCAGAATTGATCACAAAATCAGCCCGACCTTTGAGCTCAAAACGTCTTTGGTCTATGATTTCGACGATATCATTGGTTTGAAGCCATTTATACCCCGTTATCTCACCTTTTACCCTAAGACATGAGCGCTCATCTATTTCTAAACACAAATCATCATAAATGGTCGTAAAAAAAGATTCAGTTTTGATATTTTTGAGCGCAATGTGAGAGAATGTCTCCGTCATTCCATAAGTTTCATACAGATCAGGCATCAGAGACAGACATTTATTTCTTAACGAAACACTTAGCGCGGCCCCACCTACAATAATCTTCCTGCACTTATTGATCCTATCAATATACCTTGGCACCAGAAGCCACTTTTCTAACTGTAAAGGTACAACTGCTGCAAAATCAAAATCATCTTGGTATATTTCAAAGGGATTTAGGTTTGGTGCTACTACATACATGTTCAGTTGCTGCACCAGACTTCTTACTAGCATCATTTTACCAGCTATAAAATCCACATTGAGACATATCAAAGCATTGTAACCTTGACGTAAACCTAGGAACGAAATTGTATTTTTGGCACTAAGTTCCAAAAGAGTTCTAGGAGCCCCAATTTCTTTGGGGACTCCAGTAGAACCAGATGTTTTTAATTGAAATGTTTTTTTATTCGATAGCCAATCGTTAATAAAAATCAGGGTATTATATTCATATCTAGGTAAGATTGGCGGAATCACATGATAGCCTTCAAAATATTCTGATGAGAAACGAATGCCGTTAATAAATAATTCCAAGCGTATTTTTTATTGCAAGATAAGCAAAGCTCTTAGTTGCAACAAATACTTACTTTGGGAGATTTTTTAATTTTCTTCTTCAATCTCAAGAACTTCAACTTTAATCCAGCTATTCTCTGCAATTCTTCCATAAGCTCTTGAAACTCTTCGGCCATCTTGATCTTACCTTTTGCTTTTGTCAATCTTTCATCATCCATCTCATTTTGAATATCAATGAAAATAGACTGAATGCTTTCCAAAAGACCAATGGTATCTAATTTTATTTCGTGAATTTCTTTATAGTTAGCTACTAATGCCATATCAGAAAACAGTTCAAATTCATCTTCCATATAGAAAAACATATATTCCATCAGAAAGATATATTCACACAAGTCTCCATAATAAACCATAGAATCGGCAATATCATCGTGTAATTGAGCATCAAAAAGGTCGTGCTTTGAATATGCCAAGAACATTTCATAATTGGCTTTTCCAAAATAGGCTGCTAGCACTTTTTCAACACTTATTTTTGACTTATCAATTTTATGGAAGAGTTCCAACCCTTCCATGTAAAGGCAATCGACTTGGGGCATGATACAATTCACTTTCTCAAGTATTTCTAACTTTTTAAAATGTTCTTTGATTCTCATAGCTGACAAACTTATCTTTGTTTACAGTTTGAATTTACGCAAGCATTGAGGTATAGATAGGCCATAGTTAGCAAATGGAATCTGTGGGGTAGCAATTGGTGTATATAGTATAGTATCAGTGAAAATACTGATGCCAAGTGGAAAAAACCATTGTTCAATCCAAAATTGGAAAAATGAATATTTTTTATTTTTTTTGTAAATATTCTAATATAAATAAATCATGAAACTGAAAAACATAGGAATAATAATTGCAATATGCCTTCTGTCTTTTGCGTGCAAGGAACGATACAAAAACCCAGATCCAGCACCTGCAGAAACAGCTTATGTAAGCAGTGGAAAAGTGGGCGATAAAAATGTAAGCTTCAGCAGTGGTGTGAATGGCTATAACCCTGCCCCCACTTACTACCTATCTACAAATAACACCGTTTCATATAAGTTTGGTATCACTACTGCTAACGACAGCGATGACCACTTCTACTTTAGCATATTTGACGTGAGCGCTGGTATTGACTCAAATGATATCGAAGAGCTCTTCAAAGCAACTGCAAACAAATCATACACGCTAGGGGGTGAAAATCTTAATCCAATCACTTACAACTTCTCATTTTACAAAGATGGCATAGAATATACCTCTAGGAAAGATAGCTCTGGAAGTATAGTACTTTCAGACAATACTGATTTAGGCGAAATCTCAGCAATAGACCACAAAACTGGTGAGGTAACTACCAGTAGATACGTACAATTTAAAGGCAAACTTACAAATGTAAAGTTATACAGCGCTAGCAAAACCGAACTGCTCATCTCCAATTTCGAATTCATAGCGAAATTGGGAGCTGCTGGCAACCTTAAGAAAAAGAAGTAAAAGCATTGAGCTTATCAATATTAAATGCCGGTTGCTCGCAACTGGCATTTTTATTATAAAATAATTAGTGGCCTTTATACAAACATAGCGACCATTTGCATTAACTAATCCTAAGCCATATAAAACACTCTTTTCACCCTTTCACTTACATTGGTAAGTATTTCATAAGGAATGGTATTTATAGCTGAAGCAAGTTCAATAATGCTCAACTCTTCACCAAAAAGGATAACCTCATCACCTACATGAACATCTAGATTCGTTACATCAATCATACACATATCCATACACACATTACCTATGATTGGTGCCCGTTTCCCTTGTACCATCACATATCCTACCCCCCTACTAAATGCCCTACTATAACCATCAGCATAGCCAATATTAATAGTAGCAATTGTTTTATCTACATCGGCTTTTCCTCTACGGCCATACCCCACTGTTTCGCCTGCACCTATATGTTTAATCTGTGCAATAACGGATTTCAATGTACTTACAGACCGTAGTCTGTGTTGTTCCTTTTGGGTTGCTTCGACTCCATATAAACCAACTCCCAGACGAACCATATCTAGTTGGGCATCGGGATAAGCAACTATACCTGCTGAGTTACAGATATGCTTAATAACGGTATGCCCATATAAAAACTCAAACCTTTGGGCAAACGCTACAAACCTCTCAATCTGCATTCTGCTGAAGTCATCATGAAGCTCCTCATCCGCCCCCACAAGATGGCTGAACACTGAAACAACTTTAATTTGTGGATGCTCACTCAAAATCTTAATGATTGCTTCTAAGTCGCTTAGTTCAAAGCCCAACCTCCGCATGCCAGTATCAACGTCAATATGAATTTTTACCTCCAGTAATTCATTTGTGTTTACAAAGTCAATGAGGTCCTGCAAAATCTCTAAGCTATAGATTTCAGGCTCTAGTTGGTACTTTATCAGTGTTTCAAAGTTTTCTTTGGCCGCATTCATGACCATAATCGGCATTATGATACCATTATGCCTCAAATCTACAGCCTCATCAGTATAAGCAACTCCTAGATAATCTACTTTGTGATATTGAAGCAACTGCGCCACCTCAAAGCTCCCACTTCCATAAGCAAAGGCCTTGACCATAGCCATGACCTTAGCACCATTGCGAAGTAAGCTTCTATAATAGTTGAGATTGTGTGCTAAGGCCTCTAAATTGATCTCTAAAACTGTACCATGTGTTTTCTGTTGCAATCGTTCCACAATCTTCTCAAAGGCAAAATTTCTTGCGCCCTTAATTAAAACAATTTCATCTTTGAAATCGGATATTTGAATTTGAGACAGAAATACTTCTGTGCTTTCATAAAAACAAGCCTGAAGCGAAAAATACTCTTTATATTTAGCCAATTCAGTCCCTATTGCATAGACTTTTGATATGTCATGCGAATTCAGCAACTGAGTCATTTCAGCATAGATACGTCCATGATCCTTCCCTGCTTGTATCAAATCAGATATGATTACAGACTTACGATCCCTCATATTTTGCTGTCCAAGAAAGTCCAACGCAATCTGTAAACCAGCTAGGTCATTATTATAAGTATCATCGATCAAATATGTATTATTGAGGCCCTGCTTTAACTCCAAACGCATAGCCACATTTTTTATCCTCTTCAAGGACAATCCTATGTATTTACTATTGTACCCTAAATACAACAAAAACACAACACAATGAATCAGATTTTCCGCGGATGCACTATCCCCAAAGGGGAAATCAAGCACAAACTCTTCATTATAAACAAATGAATACTTATGATGCCCCAATCTCTGAACTTTAACATCAGCCACCGTGCCAGACTCCATTGCCCAAGTAAAACCAGTAATTCCTTGAGCAATTATATTTTGGTGAATTTCCGCCCTGTCTGCTCGATAAATTAATTTTTCTACGCTTATAAATAGCTTGAGCTTCTCCTTAATCTTTTGATCGAGGCTTTCAAATCCCTCATCATGAGCTGTTCCAATATTCGTAAATATTCCAATTGTCGGCTGGATCACTCGTTCCAATTTCTCCATTTCTCCAATAGTAGAAATACCTGCTTCGAAAATTCCAAGATCATGATTTTGATCAATGAGCCATACGGAAAGAGGCACACCTATTTGTGAATTATAGCTCTTAGGACTTTTAACTATGTTCACCTCTCCCTCCAACATTTGCGCCAAATATTCCTTAACAGTGGTCTTTGCATTACTCCCTGTAATAGCCAAAACCGGTAAATCAAAACGACGTCTATGTACCGCTACAATATCCTGGAGTGCCTGAACAGCGTTACCCACCAAAGCGATGTTCGCCAATGGCATCTTACTATACTCGATCTTAGAAAGATCTTCAACCACAAAAGATCTGATACCCATATCATACACCTGCTTCACAAATTTGTGGGCATCATGCCTAGGACCTGAAATAGCAAAAAAAAGTGAGCCTTCGTTGATGATTAATTTTCTAGAATCTGTGAGCAGATGTGAGACTTTAACATCAGAGTATTGCTTAACAATCTGTACAGAGGCCAACTCTGAAAGCTGTGAAAAGAGCATTGGAGAAAACAAATTAGAATAACAAATATAGGGAAGATTTTGGAGAGCATTATGCTTTCAAAAAATGATTTAGTCAATTACCTCAGCATTGCGTATATTGAGTAAAACAATAGTATTTATGGCTTGGAATACGGAAAATAACAAACTGGTTAAGGATTTTAAATTCAATGATTTCTTAGAAGCTTTAGCGTTTATCGTAAGAGTTGGAGAACTAGCCGAATCATTGAATCATCATCCAAAAATCATAAATGAATATAATAAAGTGAGGCTTGAACTTTGTACCCATAGCGAAGGGTATATAGTCACACCAAAAGACTGGGAGCTTGCAAATGGAATCGATGCATTATAACTGCTATCCATGCAAATCAAACCCTTAATCTTTCAGGATCTCTAAACAGCATCCTTCTTGTGATAGCTCAAAGCTCCACTTGGACAGGTGTTGATCTGTTCTATAATTCTGTCTGTACTAGCCCCTTCAGGATTAATCCAAGGCTTTATCTTTGGGTTAAACACCGACAACAAACCTGTTTCTCCTTTCCAACACTTAGTGGAATGAATGCATTTATCAGGTTGCCAAACAATAGTAATGTCCTCGTTTGAATATTTCTTGATCATATTCCATGCTTATAAAAGCTAAAAATAAAAAATATTGCGATGCAATACACAAGAATAACAAGTAAATCTTCAATACAGAACGAATTCCTACTCTCCGTATTAAAAAAATTTATACTAAAGCTAGTGCAGATTTAATCTCTCCAAATAGCAAACCACTACCACCTCCATAATGTTGAACGACTGGGACATTTGGCTTATGAGCTTTGAAAAAATGAGACAACTCATGTTCAATCTCAGGCCTTAAGCCACTTCCAAACATTACTAGATCGTATTGATTGGTCAAAAATTCCTCCATAGCTATTTCTTTAGACAGACAGCCTATTGCTTTCCACTCCTCTACACTATTAATAAGCCTTACCACAGTCTCCACAATTTCTGGAGTCTTACCAATAAACAATATTGAAACGGACGTATTCATATTACAAATGCATTGGAACATCCATCAAAAGTACTTTAGTATCAGACTGAACATTAAGAGTAAAACCTGCCGCTTCGCTAATCCCCAAACCGTCTCTAGTTTGCAATTCATTTCCTTCCACTGTCACGTTTCCATTTATAACAAAAACATAAACCCCATTGCCTTCCTTTTTAACATTATAGACAATTTCTGTTCCTGCATCTAATGTTCCCATGTGAAACCAAGCATCTTGGTATATCCATACACCTTCATCATCTGCATTGGGAGATAATATTTGCTGCAATTTATTTTTAGACTCACCTTCCTTCAGAGAAACCTGATCGTAACGTGGCTCCACATTTTTGACCTTGGGATAAATCCAAATTTGAAGAAACTTGACAGATTGATTCTTATTTTTATTGTATTCACTGTGATAAATACCTGTACCCGCGCTCATCACCTGTATATCTCCTTCACGAATTACAGTAGTATTACCCATACTGTCTTTGTGTTCTAGGTCTCCTTCAAGAGGTATACTCACAATCTCCATATTATCATGAGGGTGTGTACCAAACCCCATCCCCTCAGAAACTGTATCGTCATTCAACACCCTTAACACACCAAAAGCCATGCGTTCAGGATTATAGTAGTGTCCAAAACTAAAAGTGTGGAAACTCTTTAACCAACCTAGGTCAGCCTTGCCACGTGTATCTGCTTTGTGTAATATTGTCTTTGCCATAATAGTCCAATTACCTGTTACAACACATAATTGTATCAAAATGGTTCGCAATGCATTATAACGTATGGTCACTTATACCCATAAAACGACCGTATACAATCACAGACATATAATATATGAGCTTTATCAATTCCGATATAAAGTGGCAAAGAAAGTATAGTATTGGCTATTTCTTCAGTGACGGGGAAGTCACCTTTTTTATAATTCAAGAAAGAATAAGCAACTTGAAGATGTGGAGGCTCAGGATAATGAATGATAGTACTAATTCCTTTTTTTTCCAAATACAGTTGTAAATCATCCCTTTGCTTAGTTCTTATTGCAAATATATGAAATACTGATGCTGCATCTGGTAAAATTTCAGGAAGTTTAACATCTGGGATATTCGATAAATTTTCAATATAACAGGCGGCAATAGCCCTTCTTTCCTCGTTCCAAGACTTAAGATATGGCAACTTGACATTTAAAAAAGCTGCCTGCAACTCGTCCAATCTTGAGTTCAATCCTAATTCATCATAAAAGTACTTTCTACTCGACCCATAGTTTCTAAGCTTTAAGCATTTATCATATAAAACCTTATCCGATGTTGTAATTGCCCCACCATCGCCCATCGCTCCAAGATTTTTTATTGGATAAAAACTCGTGGCATTCAAAACACCAAAACTTCCTGTAAGCTTATCCCTATATTCCCCTCCCTGTGCTTGAGCATTGTCTTCAACAACAAATAAATTATGCCTTTGCGCTATATCGACAATCGGATTCATATCACACGGCTGCCCATAAAGATGTACGGGAATTATTGCTTTTGTACGAGAAGAAATTGCAGACTCTATCTTTGTGGTATCAATATTATAAGTAGCGATGTTGGGCTCTATCAAAATTGGAGTGGCACCAATATGAACGATAGCAGTAATTGTGGCAATAAATGTATGTGAAGGCACAATAACCTCATCACCTGCCCCTATACCCAGTGCTACTAAGCAAATTTGCAATGCTTCTAAACCATTAGCAACTCCTATAGCATAATTTGTTTGATTAAAACTTGCATAAGCTTTTTCAAACTCATAAAGTTCCGTGCCTAGTATATAACTCTTGCTATCATAGACTCGTCTGAAAGCATTAAAAATCTCCTCTTCAATTTGACGATTACAATATTCAAATGAAAAGAAAGGCACCTCCATTATTCCGAATGGGCTATTTTATATAATCTGGATGTTGTCCGTCTTTCTCTGAAACAACAGGAGAGCTCGTTGGCCATTGAATGTTAAAAAGGGGATCATTCCACCGAATTCCTTTTTCTTTTCCAGGCGTATAAAACTGTGACACCTGATAACTTACTTCAATATTATCCACCAATGTAATAAAACCATGTGCAAAGCCTTCTGGCACATACAGCATTCTATGGTTTTCATCCGTTAACTCAACTGCTATATGTTCGCAGTAGGTTGCACTGTCTTTGCGAATATCGATGATCACGTCCAAAATTGCTCCTTTTGTACAACGAATCAATTTTGCTTCCTCTGCCCCATCCACTTGATAGTGCATACCACGTAGGGTTCCTTTTTGCTTTGACAAAGACATGTTCCCTTGAACCATATTGGTTTTGAGGCCATGTGCAGCAAACTCATTAGCACAAAAAGTACGTGCGAAAAAACCTCTTTCGTCAAATCGCTTTTCTAAATCTATTATAAACGCTCCCTTGAGCTTAGTTTCCGTGAAAATCATATTTAAGCTTTATGCCAAAAGCTTTACGCTTAAGGCGTTTTAAAATGTAATCTTTTAGCTTATTGAATCAAATGCATCCTATTTTTCAAGGTTTTTAACCTCACAAAACGCTCTCCTTCGAAATCAGATAGCGAGAAGTTATGTTTTTGATATTTCTCAAACAATTCGTCCATTCCCTTTTCAAGAGTATATTCAAGCTTAAAATCTGGCAATAAACTATTTAAATAGTCAAATTTTACTCTATAATTTCTTGGATCTTCACCAACTTCTCCTGTGAATACAATTTGTGCCTTTGGCATCAGTTTCTGTACAAAGTTGGCTACGTCTTTTACTTGATAATTTTCGGCATTGCCTCCAATATTAACTATTTTATTATGAATAGTATCCTTCGGCGCTTCTAAGAATGCTACAAATGCCCTAGCAATATCTTTACAGTGAATCAAGGGTCTCCAAGGGCTACCATCGCTCATGATCCTGATATCTCCCTTGGCAATCGCACAAGCAAGTAAATTATTTACAACCAAATCAATACGAAGATTAGGCGAATGACCATAAGCGGTAGCATTTCTTAAATATGCAGGCGAAAAACTAGCGTCAGCCATTTTCATCACTGCATTTTCCGTGTCTATTTTAGACTTAGCGTAAGCCGTTAATGGATTCGTGGTATCCGTTTCATCTAAATCAAGTTTTGCACCTTTTCCATATATAGAACAAGAGCTGGAAAACAAATACCGAGATACGCCTGCCTCTTTTGCCATTTCCGCCAATTTAATGGACGCATCACGGTTGATACTATAAGTAATATCTTGATTCATAGCACCCATTGGGTCGTTTGATATCGCTGCAAGATGCATTACACAATCAAAACCATCAAGATCTTTAACCGTCAGTTTCCTGATGTCTCCTATTATTTCTTTGTCAGGCTTGGTATAACTTTCCCACTCACAACCGTCAAACAAGCCAACATCTATACCAGTTACGGTATGCCCTGACTTTTTTAACAACCCTACTAAGTGAGTTCCTATATATCCTTGATGTCCTGTAACTAAAACTTTCATTATACTTTCTCGATATTGCCGCGCATTACGAGGCATGTTAATTTAACAAATCTATGAGGGATTACTGAAATATTCAAATCACTCCACCCATTTAAATATCTTTTTTGCCTCTTCTACAAAATGGGGAAGCGCATTATAAGGCACTATTTTTTTGAGCTTTTGAGCAGAAACTTCTAAAGCCTCGGGATAAGTGGTCGTATCTGCTGTATTTACTTTCACGGGAATATGCTCACCAAAAACTTCAAAATATGCCTGCTTTACATAATTCGCAATCTCCAGCATGGTGAACGTCCTTTCACCAGCCAAATTGAAAATCTGATTGGCTGCAGGAGTGAGGATCAACTGCTCAAAAATATTGCATACATCGCCCATCCAAATAAAATCCCTAGGCGCTAAGCCGTTGGATTTCAAAACAATTTCTTTTTGCTGAACCGCGGTTCGTGATAAATCATTAAGGATCAAATACCACTTTGAAGAATCTACATCGAGAGGACAACCATAACTATTGGTCAATCTTATTATAGAATAAGGTACTTGTTTTTCAAATTGTTTCAAATAAAACTCTGAAAATAAATGTGTATTCCCATAATCGTTTTTAGGTTCTAAAACAGTTTCTTCGGTAATCTTGCCAGAATACTTTCCATAGACTTGAAAAGTAGACATATATATAAAATGTTTAACCTTGTGATTTTTAATGGCCTCAAGGATATTCCTTGTACCCAAAGTGTTTACTTCAATGGCCAGTTTGTAATAATTATCCACGAAACCATCGTTAACACTCGCAGTATGAATAATGTATTCAAACTGATGGGCATCAAAGACCGTTTTACATTCTTCAAACTTTGTAATATCGCATGAAATGTAAGTGAATTTTTCATCATTAAGAATAGGTCGCTTGTTTTTTGCCAAAACATATACATCCCAATTCTTGGAGAAATGACTCGTTAGCCATGATCCCAAGTTGCCCAAACCACCTGTTATAAGTATTTTTTTCATATAAATGTGGTACGTGTCACGATAAACGTGTTACGTACTTTTATTTAACATCAGTAATATTTACACTAATCTAAAATCCAACACACTACACGTCTAAATTATAATGTATCGGATGAATTCACCACACTTTCCAAAGAGGATTCTTTGCCCAAAGTTCCTCTAATTTATTTCTATCTCTCACGGTATCCATACATTGCCAGAAACCATCGTGTTTGTAAGCAACCAATTGACCTTCTTTTGCCAAGTTTTCAATAGGTTCCTTCTCAAAAGTAGTATCATCATTGAGTATATAATCCATTACTTCTGGTTCACAAACAAAATAGCCTCCATTGATCCACGCACCATCACCTTTAGGCTTCTCTAAGAATGAATGAATCCTTGAATCACCATCATACATTTCTAAAGCACCATATCTGCCTTCGGGCTGAATAGCCGTAAGCGTCATCTTTTTACCTTGAGACTTGTGATACGCCACCAAATCACGGACATTTACACTGCAAACCCCATCCC
>CAMFLX010000130.1 GCA_945957555.1 uncultured Cytophagales bacterium | reverse complement strand
CCTTCATATATGGCAGTATTCGGACATTCTGGCTCGCAAGCCCCACAGTTAATACACTCATCTGTTATAATTATCGCCATTGTTTACAACTTAAGACCGCAAAATTAAACCTTCAAAAACTATTTACAAAACGCTTTCTTAATTAATTTTGTTTTTGAGTTGTATAAATATTAAAAATTGTAACGTATAGTTGTGCTTACCTTCTTAGTTTGGGTAAGTTTGTAAAATATAATATTGGAAATAGCTGTAGATGGAAAACTATATAGTGTTATTAGGTGAATTGCGAAGAAGAATAAGTTCTGAAATGTTACCACAACTCGATCTCATAAGCAAACAAGCAGCGATTGAAAATCCATGGTTTACCAAACTTAATATAGAATTGGCATTGAATGGTTGGATCTCTGCACTTGAAGACAACAAGGTCCGTCGGTGGTTGTCAAATAAGATGTCAACAAAAATATCCAGAAAAATAGGTATAGTGGCTGCAGGTAATATACCTCTAGTCGGATTACACGATTTTTTATGTGTTTTGGTGAGTGGGCATTCTGTAGTTTTTAAAAAGAGTAAAAGCGATCAGGTACTTATGGATTATATGTTTAAGTTGTTAACAGACATTGATCCAAGTTTAAAAGACCGAATCTTATTTACAGATAGGCTTAATGGCGTGGATGCAGTTATTGCCACTGGTAGTAATAATACCTCTAGATATTTTGAATATTACTTTTCGAAAATTCCTCACATTATAAGGAAGAGTAGAACATCTGTAGCTCTTTTAAGCGGGAACGAAAGTACAGCAGAACTAAGCGCACTCGGTAAAGATATTTTCTCTTATTTTGGCTTGGGTTGTAGAAATATTTCAAAGATTTATTTGCCTCAAGGGTATGATATCTTAACATTGTTACCGATCCTAGAACAATTTGATTTTGTGAAAGAGAACAATAAATACATGAACAACTATGACTACCAGCGGGCGTTGTTGATGATGAATTTGGACCGCTTTTATGATACGGGGAATCTTATTGTCATAGAATCTGATCGTTTACATTCGGGGGTTTCTGTGTTGTATTATGAATACTACACAGTGCTAGATTCGGTTAAGAGTGATCTGATTTCGAAGTCTGATCAGATACAGTGTGTGGCCTCAAATTGTTACATAGGATTAAACGAAGTTGCATTAGGACAAACCCAATACCCTGAATTGTGGGAGTATGCTGACAATGTTGACGTCCTTGATTTTTTATTAAATATATAAAAACGTAATATGTTGTAATACAGTCATTTGTTTTTGTATAAACGACCAGATGAAAAAAACACTCAGAGAATGTTTGAAAAAATTAAACTAATTATATTTCTTTGCAAACGGTTTAAAACTTAAAACGATAATGTCAGAAATCGCATCAAAAGTAAAACAAATTATCATTGACAAATTAGGAGTAGAGGAATCAGAAGTAACAGCAGAAGCTAGTTTTACCAATGATTTAGGAGCAGACTCTTTAGACACAGTAGAATTGATCATGGAATTCGAAAAGGAATTTAATATCTCTATTCCTGATGATCAAGCTGAAAACATTGCAACAGTAGGTCAAGCGATCGCTTACCTTGAGGCTAATGTTAAGTAATTCTACTACTACCATTTTAATCAGAATATGACTTTGAAGAGAGTAGTTGTGACGGGTCTTGGTGCATTAACTCCTGTAGGAAATAATGTCAAAGAATTTTGGCAAGGTTTATCAAGTGGTGTTAGTGGGGCAGGACCCATTACTAAGTTTAACACAGAAAAGTTTAAAACTAAGTTTGCCTGCGAATTAAAAAACTTCAATGCTGAAGAGTTTATAGATAAAAAAGATCTGAAAAGAATGGATCCTTTTACTGTTTACTCATTGGTGGCTGCTGGTGAGGCAGTCAGAGATGCGGGTATTTCAGAACCTGGTAGTTTTGACCCAGATCAAGTAGGTGTGATTTGGGGTTCTGGTATTGGTGGTATTAAAGTGTTTGAAGAAGAGGTGACGTCTTATGTTAAAGGAGACGGTACACCAAGATTTAACCCTTTTTTTATTCCTAAAATGATAGTTGATATATGTGTAGGACATATATCAATGAAGTATGGTTACAGAGGGCCCAATTTCGTAACGGTTTCTGCTTGTGCGTCTTCTACAAATGCTATCATAGATTCTTTTAATTATATAAGGCTTGGTAAAGCCAAGATTATAGTTTCTGGAGGAACTGAAGGCGCTATCACTGAAGCAGGTATTGGCGGGTTTAATGCATGTAAAGCACTTTCTGAAAGGAATGATTCTCCTGAAACGGCTTCAAGACCATTTGATAAAGACAGAGATGGCTTTGTAATGGGTGAAGGTGCTACATGTTTAGTATTGGAAGAATATGAGCACGCTAAAGCTCGCGGTGCTAAGATATATGCGGAAGTAATTGGTGGAGGTATGTCTGCCGATGCATATCATTTGACAGCTCCTCATCCAGAAGGTTTGGGTGCAACTAATGTAATGTTGAATGCATTAAGTGACGCTGGTATCCAAGCCTCTGAGGTTGATTATGTGAATGTTCATGGTACTTCTACTTCCTTAGGTGATGTAGCAGAGTTGAAAGCAATTCAAAAAGTATTTGGTGACCATGCCTATAAGCTGAATATAAGTTCCACCAAATCAATGACAGGGCATCTTCTTGGAGGAGCTGGTGCTATTGAAGCGGCTGCTTGTGTATTGGCACTTCAACATGGATTGATTCCGCCGACAATTAATCACGTTACTCCTGACGAAAATATTGATCAAAAGTTGAATCTTACACTCAACAAGGCTCAAAAGAGAGATATAAAAGTAGCTCTTAGTAATACGTTTGGTTTTGGAGGTCACAATGCGTCTATAATTTTCAGAAAAATCTAAAATATAGCACCTTGCTCAAGAAGCTTACTGGTTTATTAAAAAAAAACAATAGCAAAACTGTAAGACTGAAAAAAGCAATTGGTTCTGTACTTGGTTTTGATCCGAATTCTATTGATGTATATGTTTTAGCTTTAAGGCATACCTCTAGTGCAAAGGTTCAAGATACTACGGGGTTTCGTGAACATAATGAAAGGTTGGAGTTTCTCGGAGACTCTGTCCTAGGAGTGATTGTTGCGGAATATCTTTTTAAGAAATTTCCATTTAAAGACGAAGGTTTTTTGACAGAGATCCGTTCACGAATAGTGAATGGAGACTCTTTGTCAAATATTGCCATTAAAATGGGATTAGATGATTTGGTTTCCTTCGAAGGATCTAAGAATAATGCCAAATCCATTTATGGAGATGCCTTAGAGGCACTCATTGCTGCTATTTACCTAGATACTGATTTTAAAACCTGCAAAAAATTCGTTACCAAAAAAATTCTCGAACAACATATTGATTTAGATGAGATCATCGAAAACAATAAGAACTATAAGAGCAAGCTTATAGAGTGGGCTCACAAAGAAGAAAAAATCCTCAAATTTCATATCCTCAATGAAACCGTTAACGGTGCCAAACGACAGTTTGAAGCTTGTGTAATTGTAAATGAGGAAATAGTAGCCACGGGATTTGGTTTGAGTAAGAAGAAAGCAGAGCAAGATGCTGCGATGAAATCTTGCACTATTTTAAAAATAGATCCTTAGTAACACTCCTTGTCATTAGGGAAATCACCAGACTTAACATCCTTTATATATTCAACAAAGGCATTATTCATTGTAGAATATAAATCAGCGTATTTACGTAAAAATCTAGGTTGAAAGTCGTTGTTGATACCTAACATATCATGAGTGACCAATACTTGTCCATCTACTCCATTTCCAGCACCGATGCCTATGATAGGGATCTGCAAAGAGCCTGCTACTTTTTGGGCAAGTTCTGCGGGTATTTTTTCCAGAACAATGGCAAAGCAGCCTATTTCTTCTAATAGTTTAGCGTCTTTTTCTAGTTTTTCCGCTTCGGCTTCCTCTCTCGCTCTCACAGTATATGTGCCATACTTATAAATAGACTGTGGCATCAGCCCTAAATGTCCCATAACTGGTACACCAGCACTCAAGATTCTTTGTACAGATTCTTTGATCTCGGCACCACCTTCTACTTTTACGGCATGTGCGCCAGACTCTTTCATGATCCTGATCGAAGATCTTAAGGCTTCGCTGGAGTTACCTTGATAAGAACCAAATGGTATGTCAACAACGATAAGTGCTCTTCTTGCTGCTCTAACAACGGCAGAGGCATGGTAGATCATCTGATCCAAGGTGATCGGCAGGGTGGTTTCGTGGCCTGCGATAACGTTTGAGGCTGAATCCCCTACCAATAGTACGTCCAGTCCGGCGCTATCCAGAATTCTGGCCATGGAATAATCGTAAGCTGTAAGCATGCTTATCTTTTCCCCCCGATTTTTCATTTCTTGTAGTTGATGCGTCGTTACTCGCCTAATTGCCGTATTATCGTTGTATGCTGACATGTGGTAAAGGTAATGAATTTTTTTATATTGAATAAAATATCCAAATTTGTAGACGCTTAATTTTATCAGTTTACAGCAATGGCAAGCAAAAAGAAGTCAACTAGTTTTAAGGCCGGTATCATCATTTTTACCACGGTTATTTTTGTGGTTTTTAGTTTTTATGCCTACCAAGTCATGTTAACTCCTAATTTTCAAATCAAGAAGAATGATAAAAGTGTAATTTTTTACATTAATAAAAAAATGGATTTCAAAGCAGTTGTTGACAGCTTGAAGAAAGACCAAATTTTACACGATGAGTTGTCATTTCGTTTTTTAGCTAAGCTTATGGGGTATCCAGACAAGATTATTCCTGGTGCATACCTTATAGGGGTCGATGACAATAACCTTGGGGTTCTGAAGAGGTTGATCAAGGGTCGACAGAATCCTGCAAAATTGGTGTTTAACAATATCAGACTCAAGGAAGATTTGGCTGATAAGATAAGCCAGAGAATGAACATTCAGCGCGATAGTCTTTTAATGGCACTTAATGATGAGCAGGTCTGTCAAAGGTATGGTTTTGATACCGCTACGATTATGTGTATGTTCATTCCTAATACGTATGAGATGTATTGGGATTTGACCGTAGAGAAGTTCATGGACAAGATGTTCAAGGAATACGATAAGTTTTGGACGGTGGTTCGTCAGCAGAAGGCAGAACAGATGGGGTTAAACAAAACTCAAGTTCAGATTCTGGCATCCATTGTTGAGGCTGAAACACAGCAAAATGGTGAGAAATCTAGAATTGCTGGGGTATACTATAACAGATTCAAAAAAGGGCAAAAGCTTCAGGCAGATCCAACAGTAAAATTTGCTTTGAGACAATTTGAGCTTAAACGCATATATTTTGGACACTTGGAAATAGATAATCCATATAATACCTATAAATATAAAGGCTTGCCTCCTGGACCTATTAATTTACCTTCTATTAAATCCATTGATGCTGTTTTAAATTACGAAAAGCATAATTATTATTTTTTCTGTGCAGATATGTCAAACCCTGGTTTCCATAAGTTTGCAGAAAATTTTGATGATCATTTGTCGATTGCTAATGAGTATAGACGTAAGGTTGATAGCTTAAAAATTAGATAAACTGTTAAACTTTTTTTAGGTTTAAACGTATCTAAAATAATCTACAATCATTTTTCGCAAAATTAACAGCTTTGAGGGTTTAAGTTACAAGACGTAATGACCAAATTTATATTAAAAAGAATATTATACGGTTTTGGGGTTATTTTTGGGGTATTAATAGTTGTATTCTTTATCTTCAATGTATTGCCGGGAGATCCTGTGGAAATGATGGTAGGGCAGCGTTCCGATGTTGCGACAAGGGATGCCATACAAAAAGAACTTGGCTTGGATCGCCCCATGTCGGTTCAATTGGGGTATTATTTGAATGATTTTTCCCCCATTTCAGTTCATGAAAATACACAATACAATCTAGAGAAATATGAGTACATTAAGCTCTGCAAGATAAAAAAAAGTGTGCTGGTCCTAAAGAAGCCTTATCTCCGTCGTTCATTTCAAACCAATAAACGTGTGGATGAGATCATTTTTGATCACATGGAAGGTACTTTTTGGTTGTCAATCTCCTCTATGTTATTCGCGACATTTCTAGGTATATTATTCGGAATTGTCTCAGCATTGAAACCTAATTCATCTTTAGACTACTCTCTTTCCGTATTGTCTATTTTGGGAATATCAGTTCCGTCGTTTGTTGCTGCGATTTTGATGTCTTGGGTATTTGCGGTAATACTAGCAGAATATACTGGTCTTGAAGTTACGGGCTCCTTGTGGGAAACAGATTCGCTTGGAGAGGGGAGGCATTTGGCCATTAAGAATTTAATATTGCCAACCATAACTCTTGGTCTACGTCCACTGGCTATCATTGTTCAGTTGACAAGAGGTTCTATGATGGAGGTGTTATCGCAAGACTATATAAGAACTGCGAGGGCCAAAGGTTTGAGAAATTATAAGATTATCATAAAACATGCCTTGAAAAATGCATTGAATCCCGTGATTACAGCTGTTTCTGGGTGGTTGGCTTCGCTTATGGCGGGGGCTTTTTTTGTGGAAATGATTTTCAACTGGAAAGGATTGGGGTTGGTGACTATTAACGCTGTTATGAGCCTTGATTTTCCCGTAGTAATGGGCTGTACTATTTTTGTAGCATTCGTTTTTGTTGTAATTAATATATTAGTCGACATACTATATGCTGTTATTGATCCCAGAGTTAAAATCAAATAGCCAATGAAGATATATCTGATAGGAATTACGGGATGCGGAAAGTCTACACTTGGTAGACAACTGGCTAAGCGTTTAGGATATGTTTTGATAGATTTGGATGATTACATCATTAAAGAACAGGGTCTTAGCATTGAAAAGATATTTGAGATTTACGGCGAAGATCATTTCAGGAAATTGGAGCAAAAGGCATTAAAAGAAATTCAAGACGATAACATCGTGATTTCTACAGGTGGTGGTGCCCCATGTTTCTTTGATAATATGGACCTCATGAATGCTTTAGGTAAGACGATATGGTTAAATCCTGATGCGGATGTGGTTACGGAAAGGTTATATAATTCTCCTAACTCAGCAAATAGGCCTTTACTTAAAGGTAAAACTCGCGAAGAAACCTTGGAATTCATTAAAATGAAAATAAGGGAGCGTCAAAAATTTTATTCCAGAGCAGAAGTTATTATTACCCATAATAATATTAATGTTGATATGATCTTGAAAGTACTGGATCATAACCTTGAGATCTCTTAATGGTTTTCCTCTGATTCCAGTAGTATTTTATCGTTTCACCACTATTTTTTTTGAATAATTAATATCTTGTTATAATTTGCAGGCCTAATGGAAAACTTTGTAGTATCGGCTCGTAAGTATCGTCCTTCTACCTTTGAAATGGTGGTCGGGCAAGAACATATAACCACTACATTAAAGAACGCTATTAGAAACAATCACTTGGCTCAGGCTTTTTTGTTTTGTGGGCCACGAGGTGTAGGTAAAACCACTTGTGCAAGGATTCTTGCAAAGACGATCAACTGTCAAAGTCTAACTGAAGATGGTGAGGCTTGCAATGCCTGTGATTCCTGCAAGGCTTTTAACAATCAGAACTCCTTTAATATTCATGAGCTGGATGCGGCTTCTAATAACTCTGTTGAGGATATTAGAAAGCTCGTAGAGCAAGTGAGATTTCCTCCACAATATGGTAAGTACAAGATCTATATCATAGATGAGGTGCACATGCTCAGTAATCAGGCCTTCAATGCGTTTTTAAAGACCTTGGAAGAGCCACCTTCTTATGCCATTTTTATTCTAGCGACTACGGAGAAGCACAAAATTATACCGACCATTCTGTCTAGATGTCAAATCTTTGATTTCAATAGGATTACGGTAAGGGATATCTCAAGTCACTTGTCGGGTATCGCACAAAAGGAGAAGATTGATGCAGAGAATGATGCGCTACATTTGATTGCTCAGAAGGCCGATGGCGCTCTGCGTGATGCCCTTTCTATATTTGATATGATTGTTACCTATTCCTTAGGGAATAAAGTAACCTATCTTAATACGATTGAGAACCTTCACATTCTCGATTACGATTATTATTTCAAGATCACAGAATACATCAATGCTCAGGACGTTTCCAATATTTTATTGACATTCAATCAGATCCTGAAAAAGGGATTTGATAGTCATAATTTTATTGTGGGGCTTACGGAACATTTCAGAAATCTACTGGTAGCTAAGGATCCTAGTACTGTAGCTTTGCTTGAAGTGAGCGAATCGGTACAGGCTAAGTATATTGAACAGAGCAAATCTGTAAGTGAAGCTTTATTGCTTACTGCTCTAAACGTTGCAAATCAATGTGATATCAACTACAGGTCTGCTAAAAACCAAAAGTTGCATGTTGAAATTGCTTTGATGAAATTGGCTAAATTGTTATCCGCGATAGCTTTGGCCGAGGAGCTAAAAAAAAAAGACTAGCATTTAAAAGTCAAACAGCAGCATCTTCCGCTCAAAATATTGTTGCTGATCCTATTCCTAAGGTCAAAACCTATATTACTCCAAAAGCAACAATTAAGATACCCACTCAAGAGCAACTGGAACTCTTGGCAGATGAACTGCAGAAAAGTGTAGAATCAAGTAAGGGGCTTGCAAGCCAAGAAGACAAGACGGATGATTTGCCTGTAGTAAAGGTAGATGCAGAAAAAGTAATAAAGGCTTGGCAGGATTTTGCTAGTCAAAGAAAGGAGAATGCTTCTGAATATACTGTACTGAATAGAAACATTCTATGGGACGAATTGAATGCTAGTTTGATCGTTCAGTTTGAAAATGATCTCTTACTTACCAATTTCAACAAGATCAAGCCAGTTCTACATCAACACTTAGTCGATACTTTTGGGTTTAAAAAACTGGAGATTATCACAGAAGTTGTGGAGAATTTGGAATCTGCGACGAAGCCTTTATATACCAATAGAGATAAGTATGAGCATTTGGCAAAGCAGAATCCTTTGTTCCAAGAATTTGTAAAGCGGTTGGGTTTGGAGCTAGAATAATAAATAGGGGGAAATGTTCTTCTTTTAAACAAAAATAAAAGCCTCTTAAGAAAATCTTAAGAGGCTTTTGTATGAATGAAAATTACTCGTTTACATACGCTCTGGTACCGAAATCCCGAGCATTTTCATACTGGCGTGAATGGTAGCCGCAGTAGCGGTACAAAGAGAAACCCTAAAAGTCAGCTTTTGTGCATCGGCTTCTTTAAGGATGGACAATTCGTTGTAGAAAGTATTGTAGACCTTTGCGAGATCATATACATAGTTAGCAATAACCGATGGTGCCATTTCTTGGGCTGCTTCGGATATTTTTGCTTCAAAGTTACTCAGTAAGATCGCCAATTCTTTTTCTATAGCTTCCAGTTGCAATACTTCAAAAGCTGGGCTAAGATTCATCTCTTTCGCCTTGCGTAATACCGACTTGATACGTGCATGGGTATATTGAATATACGGACCCGTATGTCCGTGTAAGTCAATACTTTCCTGAGGGTTAAAGAGCATTCTTTTCTTGGGATCTACTTTCAACAAGAAGTACTTTAATGCGCCCATGCCTAAAGTACTAAAGAGTTGTTTGGCTTCATCCGCAGGAATATCGTCAATCTTGCCAGATTCTTTGGTGTAGTTTTCGCATTCGGCTATAATCTCATCCATAAGGTCGTCTGCATCGACTACAGTGCCCTCGCGCGACTTCATTTTGCCGGAAGGAAGGTCCACCATACCGTAAGAAAGATGATGGATCTCGTCTGCATAAGGGCGCCCCATTTTCTTCATAATGTGTTTGAGCACTACAAAGTGGTAGTCTTGCTCATTACCTACTACATAGATGGATTTGTCTACGCCAAATTCCTTGTATTTTAGGTCAGCGGTTCCCATGTCTTGGGTAATGTACACCGAGGTGCCGTCTCCACGCAGAACCAGCTTGTTGTCAAGACCTTCGGCGGTTAGGTCGATCCATACAGAACCGTCTTCCTTTTTGAAGAATACGCCTTTAGCCAAGCCTTCTTCTACCACCTCTTTACCCAAGAGATAGGTATTGCTTTCGTAGTAAAACTTGTCGAAATCTACACCCATCTTGGTATAAGTAGTTTGGAAACCTGCATATACCCAACTATTCATGGTTTTCCAAAGTGTTACTGTTTCAGGATCGTTTTGTTCCCATTTGAGTAACATTTCTTGTGCTGCCACTAATAAAGGGTTTTTCTTCTCTATATCTTCATCAGACCAACCTTGCTCTTTAAGCTTGGCCGCCTCTGCTTTAAGTTGTTTATCAAACTCCACATAGTACTTACCCACCAAGTGATCTCCTTTGATACCAGAAGATTCTGGTGTTTCTCCATTGCCAAACTTCTGATAAGCCAACATGGATTTAGATATATGTATACCTCTGTCGTTCACTAAATTAGCTTTAGTTACTGTGTAGCCATCCGCTTTGAGGATTTCAGAGACAGAGTAGCCTAAGAAGTTGTTTCTGAGGTGGCCTAAGTGTAGTGGTTTATTGGTGTTTGGTGAGGAGTATTCCACCATAACCTTTTTGTTTTTAGAAGCAAGTTGACCAATATTATTATTGTTACAAATCGTCTTGACGCTTTCGATCCAATAAGCATCTGAAATGGTGAGGTTTAAAAAGCCCTTAACAACGTTAAACTTGGAAACTAAAGTTTGATTCTTGAGTAAATACTCTCCAATTGCGGTGCCTGTAGCTTCTGGCGATGCCTTGCTGAGTTTGGTATAGGGGAATACCACTAAAGTATGTGATCCTTCAAATTCTTTTCTGGTGGCTTGAAATATAATTTCAGAGGAAACGGCTTCCCCATATAGTTGTGAGATGGCATCTTTTACTGAACTCGACAATTTTGCTTCTAGCGACATAATCACTTTATCTTTAAGTATTTAATGTGATCTTTGGGTGCTTAGTGGCGATCCAAGATCATTTTTATGTTAACAACTTGCAAAGATTACATTTTTATAGCAATATTGCACCAAGAATTTGATAGTTATGGAGCTTGTTCATATTGTTTTTAATATGGATTTTGCCCTGATTGTCTCGTCATTGTAAATTGTGAACTTACGAAGTGGATAAGTACAAAGATTTAATTGAACAAACGTTTTTCTTCCCAACGGAAGAGTTTAAGCTAGACGAGAAGAACGAACTCGTATTTAACGGCGTCCCATTGATGCCCATCATAGAGAAATATGGCACACCTTTAAAGTTGTCATATTTGCCTAAGATTTCCTCGCAGATACAGCGTGCTAAGCATATATTTAACAAAGCCATTGAGAAGTATAATTACAAGGGTTCATATACCTATTGCTATTGTACTAAGTCTTCTCATTTTGAGTTTGTATTGAACGAAGTGCTTAAAAATGATGCCCATATAGAGACCTCATCTACATATGACATACACATTGTAAAAAACCTTTTTAAGCAAGGCAAGATCAATAAAGACACTTTCATTCTTTCAAACGGTTATAAAAAGGAGAATTATAAAGAAGAGATCACTGGCTTGATCAACGATGGTTTTGTGAACATGGTGCCTATCCTCGACAATATAGAGGAGATCGAATACTATGAGCAACATGCGAAGAAACACACCTATTTAGGTATCAGAATTGCTGCTGACGAGGAGCCTAAATTTGAGTTTTATACTTCTCGCTTGGGCGTGAGGTACAACGATATCATTGACCTCTATAAAAAGAAGATCCAAGATAATCCCAATTTTACCTTAAAGTTGCTGCATTTCTTTATCAACTCGGGTATCAAAGATACTATGTATTATTGGTCCGAGTTGGATAGGTTTGTAGAGTTGTATTGCCAACTCAAAAAAGTTTGTCCTTCGCTTGACAGTTTGGATATTGGGGGCGGTTTTCCGATCAAGACATCAGTACACTTTGATTATAACTATGAATACATGGCTGATCAGATCATATTCAATATCAAGAAGGTATGTGATCAGAATGGTGTAGATGTACCCAATATATACAGTGAGTTTGGGAGCTATACAGTAGGGGAGAGTGGCGCTGCTATTTACTCTATTTTGGGCAAGAAGCTTCAGAATGACAAAGAGACTTGGTATATGATCGACAGCTCGTTCATTACCACGCTACCTGATATTTGGGGCTTGAATCAGAAGTATTTGATGTTGGCTGTAAACAATTGGGAGAATCCTTACAAGAAGACCAACATTGGAGGCATTACCTGCGATAGTATGGATTATTACAATTCGGAAGCCCATAGTTTTAATGTGTTTTTACCAGATTTGAAAGATGGCGAAAAACAATATATAGGCTTTTTTCATACAGGGGCATATCAGGAAAGCCTGGGTGGCTATGGAGGAATCCAGCACTGTTTGGTGCCTGCTCCGAAGCATATATTGATCGACAGGGATACAGAAGGTGCTATTCATACGCGTTTGTTCCGCGAAGAGCAAACACCAGAGAGTATGATGAAGTTATTGGGTTATGAATAATTACCAAAGGCTTTTAGGTTAAGAATTATTTGTGTTATGTATTGCTCAAAAGCTCCGTGTCATGTGGGGCTTTTGTTGTTTTAAGCATGGTTCTACATTCATTTATTTGTCAACTTATTCATCATGCTTGGGTGTATTTTCAAACAACATACGACGTGAAGGTGTCTCACTATCGTCATATTGGCCACTACGTACTGCCCAGAAAAACAAGAGCAGGAAGGTGCCTGCGACCAAGATGCTGATGCCTATTAATATGAAGATGATACTCATGCGTTACGTTTAAGTATTTGGATATTTATTGAGGATTTGTTTGGCTTTGAGGTTGGTGAGCAGCACGGAAAACAGTACTACCGTAATAGAGCTAATGGGCATAAGAATGGCTGCAAAAACGGGCGAGAATAACCCCTGTACCGCAAAGGATAAACCAAATGCATTGTACATGGATGAAAATATAAAACTGCCTTTAACCACACTGATGCCCGATTTACAATATTTGATGAATGAAGGCAATTGGTTTATTTCTGAAGCTGCCAAAATCGCATCACTGGAAGGAGAGAACTGTGTGTTGTCATGGATGATGGCTAACCCAACATTACTTTGCTGTAGTGCTACTGAGTCATTCAGTCCATCGCCTACCATCATGACTTGGTGTTGATCCCCCTGCAGTGATTTGACATGTTGTAGCTTATCTTCAGGTTTCTGATGGAACAAGACCGCCGATTGGTTTGAAAAAAGTTTCTGTAATATAGTTTTTTCAGAAGCATTATCCCCTGAAAGTACGTCTATCCTATAGCCCGCAGTAGATAAATCGGAGACCATGTGCTGAATGCCTTCTACATATTTGTTCTCAAAGACAAAGCGTCCCTTAAGGAGGTCATTGACTGCGATATATACAGAGGTTTTGAGGTCTTTTTGGAGTCCGTTGTGACCTGTGACAAAAGAATAGGAGCCCAGCTTGATTTTCTTTTGGGCCGCCCTTGTTTGGTCACTTAAACCGGATGCCATAAACAACTCTTGTTTACTAGGTAGTGTTGCTACGGTGATTATTAAGCCTTTTGAGATCACCTCTTCACAGTTTACATGTGCTACAAGTGGAATATCTAAATGTTTGTATAGTTGTACACTTAGGGGGTGGGTAGACTGCCTAAGACCCGTTTTGATGATCTGTAATTCTTCAAAAGTAATGGCCTCGCCTTCATAGCTGATTTTGGAGTTTTGTGCATCCGTAAGTGTACCTGTTTTGTCAAATACGATGGTGTCTATGTTATTGATACGCTCCACCACTTGTGCGTTTTTAAGATAAAGCTTCCTGCGGCCCAAGTGTCTGATAATGTTGGCATATGTAAAAGGGATTGCAACCGCTAGTGCACAAGGACAAGATACATTAAGTGTAGTTGCCAGCACTAAGGCACCTTTGGCCAAGCCCTCGGTATAAGTCCAGTAGAGAAATGCAGAAAACGCTATGGTGAGTACCGCATACGTGAAGTATTTACTACGTTTGTTCACTACCGATTCATAGTCTTCAGTGAGTTCCTTATCATGTCTTTGTGAGTTCCACAACTGCGTAAGGTAGCTCTGTGAAGGTTCTTTGTGAATCTGTATTTCGATGACTCCTCCTAATTGTCGCCCCCCAGCATACAAGAGCTCGTTTTGTGCCTTGTGTTGTGGCAATGCCTCACCTGTGACAAAGCTATAATCAATGTGTGCAGTGCCAGCAACTAACTGTCCGTCTGCTGGGATTAATTCATTGTTTCTGACTAAGATACGATCTCCAACTTTGAGTTCTGTAAGTGGAATGGTTGTTTCCTTACCTTCTTTGAGGACGATGGTAGACAACGGAAAGTAGGATGAATTGTCACGGTCGAACCGAAGTTTTTGAAAGCTGAGTTTTTGGATAGCCCGCCCCGCCAAGAGAAAAAAGATGAGTGCCGCAAAGCTATCCAAATAGCCAGGTCCTGTGCCACTGAAGATCTCATAAAGACTGGTACCATATAGCGC
>CAMFLX010000129.1 GCA_945957555.1 uncultured Cytophagales bacterium | reverse complement strand
CTATCAATACATTTTGACTATGGAAATGGTACATCTGTAAATTATGTTTTCTTAAACCATACAAGAGGCCTCCAATATTCTATTAGAGATCCATGAACAAACAAGTCCCGTAGGGACGACATCTCGGTAGAATCCGTCCCAACTCCAAAACCAAGTTGCGTAGCAACGAAATAGTTTTGATTTTGGAATTTTTCGGTATACCGTTTTTCTACGACTGTCACTATGTCGTCACTAACATGACTCATTCCGTTTCTGTAATATATAGCTACCAGTATGTCGTCCCTATGGGACTTGCAACACTAGCATGCCTATCCCCTCTACAGCTCAGTTTGATTGACAGCAGTTGGAATGCTTTTATATGTTAGAGTAAATAAAAGTACAAGAACAATGCATACCAACCAAATCCCCCCTACCTCACGACCAACATCTTCACCTCTGTGCCTTCACTGGAACTTAGCCTAACAAAATAGATCCCTGTGGCTTCAGTACCAAGCTTTATAACTACTGCCTTTTCGTCTTCAAGGAGTAGCTCTGCAGTTTGCACATTTCTGCCTGAGGCATCAAAAACCACTACAGAAACATTTCCAGATGTACCTTTGACATAAAACTCGTTTTCCTTTCCTTTAAGAACAGGGTTTGGATAGATCTGATAGCTGCTGACCTTGTTTTGATAAAAATGTGCTGAGCATACCTGTGAATAGGTACTCTTGAGATCGATATCTACCTGCTTGATTCTATAGTAATTTGTGTGATCTGGTGTGTAGTTGTAATCGTCTACCCCATAAGCGTTTAACATCTTCGAATTTGTAGGATTGTTAACCGTGGCTATGTTTTCCCAATAGATTCCATCAGCACTTCTTTGTACTACGAAGTTTGATACATTTTTCACATCTGTCACCGTCCATTCGACCGATACAAAACCATCATGCACCGTTGCACCTACGGAAATCCATTTGAGAGGAGCTGTGATACAACTGCTGGGTAGGTTAAGCCCATAGGAAATGCCTCCATTCGCACCAGCACGAGCTCCGTAACGAGGATCATTAAGATTACATGTTCTTGGAGAAGGCGAACCTGAGACCATTTCGTTGCCAGCCCCACCTCCACTCACATTAACGGTGATACCAGCAGGAGTCGTTGCAGACTTAAACCATACAGCACCACCGCCACCTCCACCACCTGGTGCATAACATTCTGAAAGACTACTGTAATAGTTATGTGCGCCTCTTCCACCCTTAGCTTGCACTGTTAAGGCATTGGTAAAAGTATTTACATTAAGAAGCACGACTCCACCAGCACCAGCACCTCCTGCCCCATCGGCATTGGCCCCTACATTACCATCTTGCGCGAGTCTATCGTTGTCACTGGCATTAGCCAAGATACTGAATCCGTTATTGACCAAGGTGGTAGCTGAAAGGATGACAATACCCCCACCGGGCGTTCCTAATGTAAACTGATTATCATTTTGAGCAGCACTGCCGCCGCCCCCTCCCATGAAGATCTTATTTTGAGCATAATAGGTATTTAGAGCAAAACCGCCTAATCCTCTAGCCGCAGAGTCTTTCTGATTGGCTGGTAGCCCGACAAAACATTGACTTAAGTCCATCCCTCCATAACCGCCTGCTCCAAAGTTGCTACCACCACCACCACCGCCGTTATGTTCGTTACCTCCGCCGCCGCCATTGGCAATAGCTCCTCTACCAAATCTTAAATTAGCAATGGGCAGCGCAATGCCTTCCCCTTTCTCTCCACCATTAGGAGTGTATGAATTTGTACTGAAAGCACCTGTAAGACCTGTACAAGAAATATTCTGGCCATTCTTATAGGTCAGGGAATCAAAAAAAACCAAGTTATTGCAAGAAGGGACATTTAGAAAACAACCACAGCCCCCACCAAAGTTACTGCGCCAAGCACTTCCGCAGACGGAGGTCCATGTGGCATTAGGTCCGCCCACAGGGCTCGCTGTAGCACAGGTAATATATACATTACCAATAGCCCAGGTGGTATCGATCACAGTGGCACCATTGTCATAAGCATAGCGGTTGCTGTAGCATCCCCCTCCTTTTCCTGCCGTTGAACCTGCTCGGAATCCTTTGTCTGTCACGTCAATATTGGCATTCAGGGTAATTGTTCCCGTGGTTCCACAAGCTTCCATAGCTACTACGCCACCCGTATTACCATTCCATGCGGGGGCTGTTATGGTCGCTGTAACTGTAACACCTCCATTATATTGAGGATAAGTGATCAACTGCACATTGCCCGCTGGGGTGTATGTACGAGACAGTGCAGGGCTTATTGTAATAGTATTGCCTACGACACTAGTAATATTGACTACTTCATAGTTACCTGCATCATTTATAGAATTTATCGATCCCCAAGTTGGCACTTTTGTATCGCTACTATTGATACCAGCGCCTTGCATTTGTATGATGATGGCTTTATTACCTGCAGTAAATCCAGTAGATGAAGTGACCGTAATACTAGTCCCCGTAGCCGCAGTCACTTTCGTATAAGTATTGATAATGCCCGAGATGTTCTGAGGGGTGGTATAGACCTGCGCATAAAGGTTATTGCCCGAAAACAAGAACACCAGCATCGAAAAGAAAATCTTCATATTCCTCATAACGACATCTCTTTTATACTCTTACAATCAAAAACAATACATGACCTATGGCTTTAAAGGTCCACCTTTGGTAAATATCAGATAATCGATCATGGCACGACAATTCAATCCCTTGGGAATAGAATTCATGGAAATATTTACCGCATTTATTTTACTGGGCTCTCTAGTTGTGCCAGAGCCTGTCATTTGGCTGTATTTAAAAGAAACCAATTTCCAGCCCACCCAATTAATAGATATTTGTGGTGGAGCCCAGCTTTCGTTGTCACTTTCCTTGACCTCAATACTTAATGCCGCATTACCATCAGCATAACCATATACAAATATATTCATATAAAGTGAATCTGCACTCATAGAGGGTATACCATAATTTGCTGCTACGGAATTATGGTAAACACCTCCTGTATAATAAGACGAATTGACGTCATTACAATTAAATAGCAGTACTTTATTGCCTTCAGATGCGGGGGAAAATGCACCTAGGGCAATGGTACTTGTTGGTTGATCAGCTGCATCAAAGTAGTTTCCAATGTAACTTCCCAGATGAGGACCAAAAGCTGCAGCTTCAAAATCATTGATCAGGTACCCCGGATGTGCTTTAGGTTTTGAAATCGTAAATTCAACAGTTTGTGTTAAACTCGTGTCTGGAAAACTTAAGGTTGCCTTACAAGTTTCTGTCCTAAAGAAAATAGCGGTATCACTTGATCCATCCCAAGCTGCATTTATAGCATTTAAAGACTTATCATAACCTGTGATCTTTTTATATGCACCAGAGGTGTTGCCTTTTATGATGATCGTCCAACTTTTCACCCTGTTCAACTCTCCAGTAAAATTCACAGGAACAGAAAAATCAACAGGATTGGCACTGATTGCCAAAGGAGTAGTGATACTAAAAGGACCAAGTAGGTAATTGAAATTGATAGTCTTGGTAGCCTTTGAAGCAGTTAAATATAATTTTGCAACACAGGGTTCTGATCTGAATTTCAATGTGGTGTCCGAAGAACCATCCCATTGAGTATTGGAGATATCTATCACTTGGGATGTATCAGAAAAACGTTTGATCGCACCCGAAACTAGTCCTTTCACTTCTATGGACCATGGAGTGTAAGCGGTCAATTTTGCCTTAAAGTTCACCTTTCCGCCCGTGGTAAAATCTGCTGGATCTGATGAAATAGCAAATGTTTCCTCTGTAGTGACGTAAGCAGGGCCAATTTGCGTCAACTTTTCGGCATCTCTTTTACAAGACACAAAAAGAGTAAGAGACAATATGAGTATACTATATATTTTTTTCATATTTGAATCAATTTAAGCAATTATGGATTAAATGGTTTTCCATAAGTAACCGTGAGATAATCAACATTTAAACGTGCCCTAGTACCTGCTACTTTTGCATTCATATTCATATTGAAGCCAGTAATCTTGTTAAGGTTCAAAATTCCATTACCTATAGAGGAGTTACGATCCAAAAAGCTTTTTAATGAAACACTTATAATACTCCAGCCTAACGCTCCATTCACTGGTACATCACCCGATGTCCACTCGTCTTCAGAGGTTGAATTACTCACCCCATCACCATTGTCATCTTCTGAAAATGAAAAATTCAACACAGCGCTGTTGTCACCATAGGAATATACAAAGGCATTTAAATACACTGAATCTGGTTCATATCCAGAAAAAGTATAATATCCGGAACTTGGGTAAAAATACATTCCTCCTATATAATAACCACTATTCACATCTACGCCATCAAAGCTCACACTTTGTGTACCTTGACAAGTTTTTAACAACTTATCCGTTTTGATATCTGTCTTTGACAAATCGGGAGCATCAAAATAATTACCATAAGTCGCGGCATTGGGACCATTCTTATCAAAAGTAATGCCCTCAAAACTTTGGATCAGGGTAGTTTTGGGGTACACATTTTCACCTGTGATCGTGAGGGTATCGTAGTACTTTTTGGTGGCACCGTGAAATGACAACTCCACAGAACACTCTTCCCCTGTTCTGAACATGTAATTGTTATCGCTATCGCCCGTCCATGTGCTGTTTTCAGCTCCAATAAAATCTCCAGTACCACTGATGCTTTTCTGAGCACCAGAGAGTAATCCTGTTACAACAATCTTGAACTCTGCCCTTTGAGGCATGGTACATGTAAAATAGGGATCTTCCAATGATAAATTAACAAACGTACTAGGATTGGCAGAAAAACCATTCACTGTAAAACTTTCGGGCACTACGATCACTTCTGGCCCCAACTTACTTTTATCATAATCTCTTTTGCAGGCTGACAACATACAAAAGAGCGTGAATATCAATATGCTATTCTTCATGTGCAGTGTTAGAATTTTATGGTTAAATTTCCCCAGATCTGGCTCCACTGATAGTTATTGTTTGATGAGATTACATCTTTATTGTTAAAGCTGTTGTATTGCACGCTTACATAAGAGTCTTTGAAAAATCTGTAGCGAAGCCCTGCGGTTAAGATCGTTTGCTTAGAATCAATGATATAATCGTTGAAAGCGGTGATGTTATTGAACAGATCTCTTTGTGCCAACAACTCATTTCCCTTTCCTTGTAGGTATTTGGCACCCAAAAGAACCTCCAATCTGTTGATGAATTCATAATTCAATCCCACATCTATGAGATTTGTTTTGAAATCAATAGGTGCAGGTCCTGATCTGGTCGTTTGCTCGTTGGACATTCCAAAGGTGATCCCCAATCGTTTCTTCAGAGATGCCAGCTTAGCAAGATCCAGCTTTAAGCCTCCTTGGTACACCTTAAATTCTCTAAGTGCATTGGTACCTTCTCCCATAACTTCTGAGAGCATTTCCACCTTCGCATCTAGCGTAAGGGACGATGCAGAATCTGAATGCGAAAGCCCCACCGTAAGGCCTGTACGGTTTGGTGTAGCCTGTCCATAAGGGCTCGCATTGCCATAGATTGGTAAATACTGCATCAAGCCCACATAAATGGATTGATTATATAAACCTTCTTGAGTCATACGGTCATATATGGATGCCTGCCTCGTAGTACTTGCGTTTTGTATTTTGCTGACTTCGGTAGGTGTGCTGTAAGGATATAAGCGTAGCGTTTGAGCCGTAGGACTTGAAAACAGTGGGCCTACATTTCTATAGCCACCATACAGCTTCAATTTTGCAGGCTTATAAGTCGCAGAAAGCCCTAAGTCATAGAAATAGTCGTTGAATTTTTCAGTCTTACGCTGACTTTTCAAAAAGTATTTAAAATAAGAGGGACCCATTTCGCCATACAGGTTGAAAAGCAACTTATCCATTTCGTAGGTAAATTTATATTCACCTGTAAGCAATCTGTTAGAGTAATTATAAGCCGTATCTACTGCCGTACCCACGTTGTCAAATACACTGATGTAGTTAGCACCCAATTGTACATATTTACTTTGTACCACAGTTACTGATCCGCCCAATACATATCTATCAGGAATATTGGTAAGATTTGATTTCTTTACTCTAGTCAGAAGAGCTTTGGCTTTGACTCTGTCTAAATATTTCCTAAACAATAGATTAGATTCGAACTGTCCACCTTGCATACGCCAGTTGTTGCCTATGTTAAAGTTTTCATATGCAACTATGTTACGACGCATGACAAAAGCATCCGATTCATAATCGTGGTATGACTCGTTAGAATTATACAAGGTGTACTTGGTCATGCTCACATCAATATCCCCCAACTGATATTTAATCACTTTTCCGAGGTTACCTTCTATTCTGATCTGACGAAATTGCATGATATTGGCTCCCACTTGCTGGCTAAACGAAGCCCCTATCACCGAACGAGAACGAATGATGGTACTCACCTTTAATTCTTTGTAAGGACTCACATTAATTCCGAAATCGAAAAGAGCGTATGCATTTGAGCTCCTTCTTTCAGACAAAGAATCGTTGTCCAAGGCCTCGCCACCCAGACGATTATAGGTTCCGTTCATACGAAACAATCCTGAATAATCTATAAGCTTATTGAACTGAGCATGGACGATCCCTGTTACCATCATCAAACCCAAAATGAATAATCGTGTACTTTTCACTTTATTAAATTGTTTATTGGTATAATTTTTTATTTCCATTACTTAAAAAAAGACTTTAATTTCTGCTAGTGTATTCCATCCCTTAAACTCATCCTTGACAAAATTCACATCTTTATGACTGAACCATACCTGACGGAGATAGAACCCTGCATTCTTAGAAAACACCCAATCGAAGCCAAGCCCCGCACTGTACCCATTTTGATTGACCGTTTTACCATCAGCAGTGATATCAATTCTATCATTACCTAGTACTTTTTCATAACCCAACTGAGCCGTAAGGTTGAACTTTGGGTTGATGAGATAATTCATATTGATCTCCTCATACACTTGTCTTAAAAATGCTTGCTCGGTAAATACTGGCACTGGCCATAATTTGTCACTCACTGAGTTAAAGCTTGTGTAGCTCCCCAGTACAATCAGTTTCCCAAACAATTTCGCTTTGTATTTCATGGTAAAATCCCAGACATAGTAGTTCTTCTTGTAGCTGCTGTCCTTGTCAGTGATTTTAAAAGTCTCGTAAGAGCGAATAAATTGGTTTAAGATTCTGCCGTAAGGACCTGTGTTCGTTTTATAAAAGCCAAATTGGGAACGTTGATATTTATTGGCCATGTGTTGCATGGTGATCATGTTCCATTCATTGGAGATCTCTTGAGAATAATTGCCCGCAAGATTGATTTTAAATTTCTTCCAGAATTCTCTAGTAATGTCAAAAAGAAAACCTGTTCTATTGTTAGCCACTTGATCGGCCTCTAGCATACAAGAACGAAAGACATTCACTTCGTACAGGTAGCTTGGCATGATCCCTGTATTATTGGTTCCTGTGGTATTGATGATTGAGCTGTTTTGGTTGACAACATCTTTACCGATAGAATACACTTGAAAGAAAGATGGATATTTTACCGCTCCTTTATTAAAGCCTACTTTCAAACTCAACATTTGATTGATCCCAGATTCATACCCTTGACCAAAAGTCTCTGGCTTGCCCCACTGACCAAAGGGTGCAGGCGTGGTAAACTCAGAGATGCCTGCCTCAAAGTTCACGAACATTTTGGGGTAATAGAAAGTACCGTTGGTCGTCAAGAAATACTGTGTAGAATGTAGGGTTTTGGTATAGTTGTTTACAAAACCACTGTTGAGCAAGCCATTGACGCCAATGACATGTTTTTTGATCATTTTGGAAATACGTGCACCCATAGTTTGGGTATAGGCATCTTTAGACAAGGTTCTGAGCAAATTCTGTGAAGGTGGGTCATTGATTTCGAGATAACCTGTAGTCTGGTTGATTTTACCCACGATGAAATTGGCTCCTAAGCCATAAGGCAATTGAGAACACTCCAATACGGCACCTTGCACACCTGCTGAGGTAGAAGAAAAGCGAGGATCGAGTGCCACAGACTGGTTGTTGTAGAAGTAATCGACCTTGTCGTTGTTAGACTTGAACCAATCCCATGGCAAACGGAAGAAGGAGTTGAAATGAAAAGTGTTCTGACCAGAAGTCAATGGGCTCAGCACATTAGGGAAACCACTGGCACCTGCAGTACCTATCTTGAACTTACCTACCTTGGTCTCTATTTGAGCACTTGCCATAAGCAACCTCCAAATATTCGCCGCACGTGTAAGGCTATCGTTTTCGCCTGAAAAATCATGGTTAAAAGCATAACCTATAGAAATACTCGTTTTAGAAGTAGGTTTAATATTGCTTTCCAGATACAATAAGGGATTCGCAAAGTTTTGATTCCTTAAGGCATTATAAGGTTGTACCCATCCGTTCAGCACGAGCGCCTTTTGTGCAACTCCTGCATAGATTTTGTCCATCACCCTATAGTCTGCCGACAACCTAAACGATCCAGAAAAGCTTACGACTGCATTCTTAGGTACTTCCTCGCCCTCCTTTGCCAAATTAATCTTCAAACCCAGTCTGCTGTTGTTTTCATCGGGTTCAGCATTTCTCACAAATTGAATTCTCGAATTGGACAGTTTTGCGCCATTGTTGGCACCCAGCTTCAATGAGTCTGAAGCCATGGCCGCATAAGTCCAAAGTGAAAATGTAACTATAAGTATAGATCTTAAAAAACTCATGTATGTATGTCTATTAATTCAGTGTAATCTCTATAACAAAACTCCTAAGTGTATTCAGGTCAATCATCAAACCTTCTGGCGTCTTTACACCTGAGCGCAATTCCTTGCTTTTGCTGCCGTACATGGTATGCTCCTCTATTTTTACTTGTGAGGGATCTATGTTTTTCTTGATCAGCACAAAGCCTTTAGCCATTTCGGCTATGAGTGGGAATATACCCGTCTTGAGCAATTGCCCGTTGCCACCTGCCTTCCAGTCTTCACGGAAATTAGGATCCCACTCCTGCCCTTTCATTTCTACATTGGTAGTTACGACTAGGTAAAAATTCTTCGATTCGCTCAGTGGCAAATTGTCTTTAGACACCACAAATACAGAAGCGAAATTATTCTCAAGCTTCATCTTGAGGAAAGGCAAGTCGATTTCCTTACCCTTAAATTCTGCTACAGCGCCTTGTGTTTTGGGGGTGTTGATGGTGAAGACCCTTTGCTTGCCATCCATTTTGAGTTCATCTGTCTCACTTTTGTACACTTCGTTTTTCAAATCCGCATATTTCAAGTAATCTTCTGACTTGCCTACAGGGTCATTGTCAAAGGTGTTTTCATACTTGGTCACATAAGCCAAGTAGTAGTTGTTCTGCAAATATGGATCTTGGTTAGGCAACTCGTACACAGACTCAGGCTTTACAGCATGACGTACCAAACCTTTAGCTTCTTTCACATCGCCACGCAGAAACAGAGGTGCTCCCACTACCCACTGCGCCATGTGTATGGGATCGTTACCTACCCCAAAAGGTGTGAGACTGGCTGCACCGTTAGGGTCGTCAGACATGGTGAACTGTGTAAAGTTTTGCCAGCCTTGCAAGGAGCCATAAGCGGTCATTAAAGGAATGGCATCGCAACGGTAAGGATTGGGATAACAGGCGTTCCACTCTGTAACCATGAAGGGTTTTCCTTTTACATTGTAGATCGCGTTTTCTACGATCAAGCTTTGTTTGTGCTTGTGTAGTTGCGACTGAATGTAGGTAGGAGAAAGTGCTCCCAAACCATAGTCCCAAGGGTGCGACCAGTAACTGTTGTTGATGATGATATCGCCCCTGCTCTTGCTCTTTAACAATCCTGTGAATGAATAAGGGAAGTTGGTATAGGCAATTGGGTATTTTACACCTACACCACGCAAATGAGCACTCATTCCATCAAAATATTTAGACTCCAAGTCCAACAAAAACTTCATGGTATTCACAGAATCTGAGTTTTTGTTTTCAGCTGTCAACCGTTGCGCACAGTAAATATCCAATGGAGGTAATTGCTTCAAGATCGATCGAGGCTTACCTGCATAAAAAGGACTCTTTTTGAATTTATCATCCAATATCTTAGCATAGTAAGGTGTAAGGATATCGCCCTGCCATTGGCCACCCACCCAAGTTTCGTTAGCCAACTCTGAACCTATGAATACTGGGTCGTCCTTGTAGGCAAGACCTGTATGTTTGTTAAAATGCGTGAAGATCTGTTGATTGAATTCTTTTTGCAACTCGATCAGTTTGTCATCAAAAATACCCACCTGCTTAGCTCCATTCTCTGTCTCGGCACCCTTGGGTACGTCTCCTGGCCTAAACTGACGCTGCACGAGTAAATCTAGATATACATAAATACCTCTTTTTTTAAATGCTGCGATTAAATAATCTAATTGATCCATTCTTTCAGGATCCAGTTTACGAGTAGTGACCACGTCACCGGAACCAAATAGGTTACGACTTGACCACGGTGCTTCCAAATGGTGAAAACGAACTAAGTTACAACCCATTTTTGCATAACGTTCCGCTATGGAATCTGCCTTGGCTTTGTCAGGAAAGCAGAACTCTGCTGTCATGTTCAGCCCCCAGAATTTGGCCACAGTACCATCTTCAAAGACTTCTTTGCCATTCTGCACCTTTAGAAAACCATGTTTGCCAGCAGGCTTGTCCAATAAGGAAGACCAATCCGCATAATGTCCAGAATACATATCTGGTTTAGCATCCAGCACATACCAACCCTCTTTGAGTCCTTTTGCGAGATCCTCCTTGCTTTCAAACTTAAGTTCCACATCATCGGCATAGATCGCCCCAAAAGCATTTGCCAAACCAATGTGAAAGTCAAGTTCACTCGCGCCATTGGGTGCCGAAAACTCGTTCTCCACCAAGTGCCAGTCTTTGGTACCATCGCCCTTATACAATTTGGCTTCTACTTGAGGTATAGTTACGCCTTCTTTGTCTTTGAAGGTCATATAGATACGTGCGCCTTCCCAGCCGTTGGGCATTTTCTCCGCATTTTCGAGCTTTACCCAAGCAGATACTTTAAAGTTTTTAGCACCTTTGGGTATGGTCACTGATTGTTTCCTCATGATCCAAGACCTTTCCTTGGTATCATTTTTCACCATCACGCTTTTGGTACCACTATGCGCCTTGTCCGAAATTTCACCCGCCCAATCTGGCCATCCATTCATACCGTCTTCAAAGCCGCCATTTAACAAAACCGCGCGCTCGGAAATATAGGCGTCCTCTGATCCAGACTTCACCGAGATCTCATCAAACCATGCTTTTCCTGTAGAGTTTCCAAGCGCCAATATGATTCGGATCATTTTGGCATGGGTAGGCACTTTAAAGTTTTTCTTGTAAAATTGCCAGTCGTTGGTACCAGTTAAACCAATGATGGTATTATCATTAATAGTCTCTCCCTTTGAATCAATAAACTCTATTTTATATACTGCCTTCTCCCAGTTATCCTTCCCACCAACTACCTGCTCGGTTTTCACCCAACCACTGAATTCAATGATGCTCAAGCCTTTTTGTACTGGAATTTCTTGTTGACACCCAGACCATTTGACTTCATCATTTTCTACAAATGCGGCCGACTTACCTACCTTTGATTGATCTGTAGGTACTGCCCCCCATTGGTTCCAGCCATCCATACCGTCTTCAAAGGTGCCGTTCATTACCTCAGTCGGCATACTACTCAGGTCTACTTCCTTGTCGTTGAGCACTATATCGTCGAAATAGGCAGTCCCAGTACAGTTGCCAAAGGCACAAACCACCTCCAAAGACTTCGTTTTAGCAGGTACAGCAAAGGTCTTTGCAAAAAACTTCCAGTCTTTGGTGCCCACGATTTCTGCAGCTACACCTTCACCGATCTCTCCCTCGCCTGCATCTTTAAAGATCACTTTACAGATCACCTTTTCCCAGGGGTTTTCGCCCTGTACCACTTGCTCTGCTTTGATCCAGCAAGAAAGACTTACCTTTTTTACTCCAGCAGGCAGCTCTACAGCTTGAGTAGCACCCATCCATTTGGCATTGTCTTGCGAGATTTTGAGTGCGGTGTTTCCTTCATGTTTTACATCGGCAATAGATACATCTGCACTCCATGGCGTCCAACTATCCATTGCTTCTTCAAATCCAGGATTATTGAGCCAATTAGCAGCAACAATACTCGAAGAGCTCGTTATTTGTGGTTCTTGCTTGAATGGATTGAACTCATCCTCTACATTCTCAAAGATCACGAAGTTTTGTTTAGGTGTTTCATTTACAGATATTTCGTCGATAAGACATGAACCTTTAGACGAAGATATTTGCACCTTTAACTTCGAGGTTCCTTTTGGGATCTTGATATATTGGCTGTAAATTTTCCAGTCAGAGTCCTTTAATACCTTAAAACCCAAAATTGATTTTCCAATACTGTTATCTGACTTCAAAAACTCAACTCGAACACTACCATCAGATCCATCCGATTTAGCCCAAGCCATCAGCTGAACAGCCTTTATACCAGTGCCAAGGTCTATGGTTTGCACAGCACTTTTTGTACTTCCATTTATAGATTTTAATTCAATGGCATTTTTACCTTCATGGGCTGTAGTAACGATCGTCGCTCCTTCCAGCTCCCAAGAAGATGCTCCATCCTCAAATCCCCCGTTACGCAAAAGGTTGCTATGCTCACTTTTAAAAGCGAATACAAGGCTTGTTACGACAGTCAGACAGATTAATGAAAAAGACAACTTAAACTTCATATGGTTATTTGTTCTCCTACTATTATTGTTAATTATTACTTTACTATGTGCTGATATTTTGCTTCTAATTCGCAACAAAGCCTCTAAAATCTCTTTATTTCAATGAATAGAGGCTTTATCCCTCCTACAAAGGAAAACAGTTCCTAAATACAATGCAAGCAATTTTGAATAATTATTAGATCATAACAAATTGATTTTCTGATACTTAATAAGTTTTTATAGGCGCTTAAATCCTATTTTTATAATTCATTGATCTCTATCAAAAGATTATAATACAGGGTCTTATAATATGAGTCTAAAAAATGATTAAGGCGCTATACTCGCTATAAACAGCGATGAGCTTTCCTAAAAATGAAGTTTAAAAATTGAATATTTGAATTAATTTATAATAATTTGTGCTTTTCTAATGAAATTACGGGAAAGAAGACCAGTGGACTATAAATTCAGCCAAAACGCAGTATCATTATATTGAATAGATTTAAGTTTGTAATATCACTCATCATTTACTTGGCGATTTTCAATAAAATATCGGCCACAGCCGATACATTAGTCTTGAAAGATCGCAATACCACCTATTCGGGTTATTATCTTGACAAAAACTATTTAGAAATACACCTGGATCACAGCAATTCGCTCGACATTACAGAAATCACCTCACAAACCTTCACGTCAATTGCTTCTATAGAAAGGAAATTTAAAGGGACTTATTGGATCAAAGTCAGTATCAGGAACGAAGCTCCATCTGACATCCGCTGGATGATCCTTCAAGGCGACCCACATGTGGGAATCTATGAGTTGTATGCCCCTAACAATGATGGCAAATATGTACTGATGAACAAGGGGGGCAGTGAAATCCCTTTTAACCTCAGAAAGTACATGGCCAATAGTATTGTTTCAGAGCTTCCTGTGGCGAAAGGAGAAACAAAAACCTTTTACCTTAGATATGAGTCTAAGATTGATTTTTCGTTTAAGCTCATCGTACAAACGTCTAACTTCTATACTTATTATTCTCTTTCGGAGTATTTTTTACTGGGGCTGTATTATGGCATCATTGTCATTATGGCATTGTACAATTTCTCTATCTATCTGTCTGTCAAAGACAAAGTATATTTGTTTTATGTATTCTATGTCATTAGTATCCTTATCTTTAATACCGCTAACGACACCATGGGCTTTCAGTTTTTATGGCCAGAGATTCCCATGCTCAACTACTATACCTATTACTTTGGCCATCTCCTCTTGGCCATTTCCATACTGTTTTATTCAGACAGTTTCTTAGGTCTCCAGCAAGGACTCCCCTCTTTTTACAAGATCATAGTGTGGTCCATTGCCTTATATGCACTTCAGTTTATTATAGAATATACATTTTTTGAGAGCACCCTATTTTACTATACCATCGTTGGCCCCTTTGTTCTTATTTATATTGCAGCCTTCAAAATCTATAAGCAGGGATACAAACCAGCTCGATTCTTCATTGCCGGTTTTTCCGCAGTATTGATAGGTCTATTGTTTTTTGTGCTCATGAACAGAGGTATCATCACCTCTAATATTTACACTGTGTATGCCTTTAATATAGGTTTGCTCATAGAAGTCTTCTTTTTCTCTCGAGCCATTGGCGATAGGTTCAGATTCTTAAAACTCGAAAAAGAAAAGTCTGACAGACAAATCATTGAACATCTCAAGGAAAACGAAAAGCTCAAAGATGAGATCAACAAAAAGCTGGAAACCAAAGTAAGTGAGCGGACTTTTGAGTTGAGCAAGGCCAAGGGCGAA
>CAMFLX010000128.1 GCA_945957555.1 uncultured Cytophagales bacterium | reverse complement strand
GGTTAAGGGATATGGACCATAAGTCTTTGGGTACCAAGGTTACGGAAGAAAGGTTAAAAATTATAAATAAATTTGATGATATTTCTCTAAAAGTAGTAGATTTATATCACAAAAATAATAAACCTGCGGGTACAAGAACTGAACTAAAAATAAAAATAAACTAGTACATACTCATGATTTCAGCAATTATAGTTGACGATGAACAAAAGGGCAGAGAAAGCTTAAAACTCTTGATTAATGAATATTGCCCTAAAGTAGAAATATTGACTCTGTGTTCTAATGTTTCAGATGCCTATAATAGCATCATAAAGATGAACCCAGATTTGGTATTTCTAGATATTCAAATGAAAGATGAAACAGGGTTCGATTTGTTAAAGAAATTTGATAAGGTGAACTTTGAAGTCATTATTACTACAGCACATTCAAATTATGCAATCACCGCCATCAAATATTCTGCGATCGATTATCTTTTGAAGCCAATTGATGTGGTGGAATTACAAGATGCAGTGGCCAGAGTTGATGAAAAGAGAAATACGCCAGACCTTTTACAAAGACTTGGGAATCTTATTGAAAACGTTAAGGTAAGTTCCGTTGAAGAGTATAAACTAGCTATCCCTAGCTCTGATGGACTCATGTTCATAAAGGCTACTGATATTGTATATTGCGAAGCGGAAGGTAATTATACAACATTTAATCTCAAGAACGGTAAGAAGTATATTGTCTCTAAGACTCTTAAAGAATATGAGAATATATTGAATTATCACCAATTTTTCAGAATACATCATTCCTATTTGGTAAACCTAAAGGAGATCGTAAAATATACGAGAGGAGAAGGAGGGTTTGTAACTATGTCAAATGCTATCAATTTGGATGTTTCTAAAAGGAAGAAGGAATCTTTTTTAGAAAGGATTTCGTCGGTATAGTAAGTTTTTTACGTTTTGGCACTATATTTGGAAAGGTGAGAGTATAAATAATTGAAAGACATGAAACGTATCGTTAAAACAGTCCTGGTAGTGGCTTTAGCCTTTGGAACCATATTTGTATCGGGCTCTTGTAAAAGATCAGTAAAACGAATCAATCCTAATAAGCAGGTCGACTTGAGTGGCAGATGGAATGATGTTGACTCCCGTTTAGTGGCAGAAGAAATGGTGAAAGATGTGATGTCAAGAGCATGGCACAGTAATCATTATAATAAGACAGGGAAGAAACCGGTTATAATTGTCGGTATGGTTGTGAATAAGACCATGGATCACATTGAGCCAGAAGTTTTTATTAAGGATATTGAGAAAGAATTTATAAATACGGGTTTGGTTAGAGTCGTGACTAATAGTGAGTTTCGAGAGAAACTACGTCAAGAGCGTGCGGACCAGCAAGAGTTTGCGTCAAAAGAGACCGCTAAGAAATGGGGTAAGGAGCTTGGGGCGGATTTCATGATGTTTGGAGTGATCAATTCTGTTGACGATCAGTATAAGAAGCGAAAGATTGCGTATTATAAAGTAAATTTAGAGTTGGCTGATATCGAAACAAATGAGATCGTATGGCTTGGTGAAAAAGAGATCAAGAAAGATATTAGGAACTAGGGTATTAAGGGGTTAATTTTGTGAGGGCAAGCTGCAAGGTTTGCCCTTTTTTGTGTGTTCATGATTGAGTTAGAATATATTAATAATCAGGAGATCCAAGCATTTATACAGGAGCATAAAGGGTTGCCTTTGCCAGAGTTGGTCTTGAAGTTGCATAATAAAAAGCATTTACCAAGCGAGTTTATTGTTAACCAGGTGAATGCATTACAAAAGATAAAGGGTAAACTTCCAGATTGGCAAGCGATGCATGGTTTGGTTTTCCCTTCAAAAGTTTCTTTTGAACAATGCTCGTCTTCAGAAACGGGATCGTATAAGTCTATGATCATAGATAAATTCGATTCTGCTGTAGATCTTACAGGAGGCTTTGGTGTCGATACTTATTATTTTGCCCTCAGGTGTAGTCGTATGTTATATGTAGAGCGAAATCCAGCTTTATGTGAGATAGTAAGATATAACTCTAGATTGTTGAATGTTGCACACATAGAAGTATTTAACAAAGATTGTGAGGCTTGGCTTAGGGAATATTTTGAAATGAAGCTTGATTTAGTGTATATAGATCCGGCACGCAGGGGTGAGAATAACCAAAAGCTATACAAAATGGAAGATTGCGAGCCTGATGTATTGAAGTTACTGCCTTTTATATTTAGTATTAGTTCAAGATTGCTGATCAAGTTCTCTCCAATGATAGATCTGAGTCTATTGCTAGATACACTGAAGTTTATAAAGGAGGTACATGTCGTTAGTGTTAAAAATGAATGCAAAGAGGTATTGGTTTATTTGGAAAATGGCTATACCGAACCAGCCAAAATAGTTGCGGTCGACATGAAAAATGGGTTGGTCAATTCATTTGCCTTTAATCTTATAAGTAATTCTAAAGGGCATATGGTGTATGCTGATCCTATGAACTATTTATATGAGCCCAATGCCTCTCTGATGAAAACTCAAGCATTTGGAGCTCTTTCTGAACATTTCAAAATAGCCAAGTTGGGTCCAAATTCACATTTGTATACTAGTCATGAATTAATTGCTTCTTTTCCAGGGCGTATTTTTAGGATTGTTGGAGTTTCTGAATATTCAGAGAAATTACTCAAGAGTAACTTTTCTATTGAAAAGGCAAATGTGACTGTAAGGAACTTTGGCGAAACGGTAGAGCAGGTAAAGAAAAAGCTTAAAATAAAAGACGGTGGTAGTGTATATATATATGCTACTAGCACCGTCTTGAAGAAGAGGTTGCTCGTGGTTTGTGAACCCGTGCTTTGACTTATTTTTCTTTGATTATTTTCTCCAAACTTTCAATGCTTAGAGGTTTGTTAAAAAACTGTGTGATATGTACGTTCTTCTTTGATTTTGACAGATCTTGAGGGTTGATAGACGATGTCAGCATGATGATTTTGATGTATGCTTTAGTTCTGTGAGAAAGTACTGCATACTCTTCTAAAAACTGAAAACCGTCCATCAAAGGCATGTCTATGTCTAAGAATATCAATTCGGGCAAAAACCTTTCTACATCATCTCCTGCCATTATTTCTATGCTTTTAAGATACTCTAAAGCGCTCCTTGCCCCAGTATGAGTAAGGATTTTGTTAGAAAATGCGGACGCCTCAATCATCTTTTGGTTGATGAGATTATCAATCTCATTATCATCCACAAGCATTACCGTGTTAAACTTTTTGGTCATAAAATGTATATTAGTTGTTTCAGTTAATCTCAAATTTCACTCCTTGTGCCAACGAAATCTCTGTGCTGTAATTGATTGTGTTTGTCTGTCTCCTCATATAAGCTTTCCAAGCATCGGAGCCTGACTCCCTGCCTCCGCCCGTTTCTTTCTCCCCCCCAAATGCACCTCCAATTTCAGCGCCAGAAGTCCCAATATTTACATTGGCGATACCACAGTCAGAACCATTTGCGGAAAGATATATTTCTGCCTCCGTAAGATCAGTAGTGAATATGGATGACGAAAGCCCTTGAGGTACATCGTTTTGTAATGTTATGGCTTCTCGTATATCTCCATCGTACCTGATTAAATACACAATAGGGGCAAAAGTTTCTCTTTTTACAATTTCACTTTGATAATCTACTTCTACTATGGTAGGTTCTACGTAGTTGTTTCCTATTTGGTTTAATACATTTCCACCGTAGATTATTTTATGGTTATTTTTTTTTATCTCATTAATTGAATTTATATAGTTATTAATTGAATTTATATTAAATAGTGGTCCTATTAATGATTTTTCATTTAAGGGGTTTCCGATGGTTAGGTCTTTTATTTTTTCGATGAAATGATTTTTAAATTTTTCATATATCGATTGGTGTATAATTATTCTCCTTGTGGATGTACACCTTTGGCCACATGTACCAGCCACTCCGAAGACGCTGGCATGGAGTGCTAGCTTAAGGTTGGCATTTGGGGTTATAATGATAGCATTGTTCCCTCCAAGTTCTAAAATAGTCTTGCCTAGTCTCGCACCTACCCTTTGCGCAACTTTCTTACCCATTTCAATGCTGCCTGTAGCGGAAATAAGAGGTATTCGCTTGTCGTCTGTTAGTAGTTCCCCTATTTCTCTACCACCTATGATGATACTAAATATACCTTCAGGAAGTTTTTCTTCTTCCATGATTTCTGTTATTATAACTTGTGTAGCAATTGCCGAAAGAGGCGTATTTTCTGAAGGCTTCCACACAGAGACGTTACCACATGCCGCACCAATGATTGCGTTCCATGACCAGACAGCAACAGGGAAATTGAATGCCGAAATAATTCCAATAACTCCTAAAGGGTGATACTGTTCGTACATCCTGTGATGTGGTCTTTCGCTATGCATAGTAAGACCATATAGTTGTCTCGAAAGACCTACTGCATAGTCGCAGATGTCAATCACTTCCTGTACCTCTCCTCGGGCTTCAGTGATAGTTTTGCCCATCTCGATAGTAATGAGTTGGGCTAAGCTTTCTTTGTGCTTACGGAAGTTGTTCCCTAGTTTGCGTATAATCTCTCCTCGCCTAGGTGCAGGTATATTGGCCCAATATTGCTTAGCTGAGTAAGCTGTGTCAATAACTTTGTGGTATATTTCAACACTACAATAACTTATTGTGGTTATTGTAGTGTTGTCTATCGGCGATTCGATTGTATGTTGGTCTTCAGACTTTAATGAGTAGCTATTTGATCCTGTACTTGCTACCCAAGGTTGCTGAAGTTTGTATTGATTTACTAAGTTTTTGATAATGTTGTCCATGGGTTTGTCTTTTCTATCATTCCGTCTTTTAGACGTATTATTCTTTTTGTTTTTTCTGCCACCTCATTTTCGTGAGTAACTATGAGAACTGTCATGCCTTGATTATTCATGTCAGTGAGTAAATTCATTATTTCGTATGTTGTATTGGTGTCTAGTGCACCTGTTGGTTCATCGGCAAGAATAAGTTTGGGTTTGGTAATGAGGGCTCTTGCTATTGCCACCCGTTGTTTCTGCCCTCCTGAAAGTTCGTTGGGGAAGTGTGTGCCTCTGTCGTTTAGACCAACCTTATCTAAGAGTTCCTCTGCGATTTTATTCCTTTCCTTTCTTGGTATGTTCCTGTAATAAAGAGGGAGGGCTACATTTTCAATAGCGTTTTTGAATGGAAGTAAATTGAATGATTGGAATACAAATCCAATAAAATGGTTTCTGTAATAAGCTGATTTGCTTTGGCTAAGATTTTTTATCAAAACGTCATCAATGTAATATTCTCCAGAATCGTAATCATCAAGAATGCCAAGTATGTTGAGTAAGGTTGATTTGCCTGAGCCGGAAGCCCCCATAATAGAAACATACTCGCCGTTTTCTATATCAATATTTATATCCTTCAATACATGAAGTTTGCTGTTTGGGAGTTTGTAATACTTATTGATATTCCTTAGTTTTATCAATGTTCTGTGAAAATTTATATAAAAATAAACTAAAATATCTAGATGCTCAAATATTTATTGATCCACTTGTGCGCAATATAAATAAGAGGGATAAGTAGTATTGCCATCAATACTTTATACATAAACTGCGTGATTCCAACCTGTAGTACCGTTTCTAGTTTCCAGTTACCTAGAAAATAAAAAGCGATAAACAGGATCATAAAGCTGTCGATGAACTGCGAGATAATCGTGGAACCTGTAGCTCTTAGCCATATATATTTTTCCTTTGTAAAAACACGAATGGTATGATAAACGGCTGCATCTACGAGTTGACTCGTAAGAAAGGCTGTAAGAGAGCCGATGATGATGTTCATGCCTTGGAGCAAGAAAAATTTGAACGCATTGTTAGGGTTGAAAAAGTTTCCATCATAATCCTTATTGTTAAGGGTTAGCCAAAAATCAGCAGGGGGGAGTAGTGAGGCTACAAAAAAAGCTGCAAAAACAAATACTAACAGAACAAAGGCAATCAGGCTGATCTTGATAACTCCTTTTTTACCAAAGAATTGATTGATAATGTCAGTAGTTAAAAACACAACTGGCCAAATAATGACGCCACCGGAAAGATTGAATTGCATCCACCCGCTACTTACAGAATGACCAATGAGTTTGTCTAAAGAAAAAATCTTTGGGCCTATCACTTCTGCAATTATAGCATTGGTCACGAAGATAAGACAAAGTATTAAATAGAGGTTTTGTCTTTTTGGGTGATTGATATCTGCGCTATTCATAAGATTTTTAAAACCACGGAAACTCTATTTTGTTGCGGGTTTTATTTTTCGTAAGTGCCGAATAGTATCTTTAAGTCATAAAAATGATCTTCAGGAACATCGAAGAATACCGTTTTGAGGCTGCTGTCTTTGCGTCCTGTGAGAGCATTTAAAATACCTTTGAATTGGAGGTAAGCGGGCATTATATCGCTTCGAAGCATACAGAATTGTGTGATTCGCAGAGAAGAAATATTTTTTTCTTTACAGATGTCAATTACTCCGTTTGTGAGAGCTTCTGCCTGCTCTTCTCCAAAAAAAGTAAGTCTGTCTGTAAAAGGACTTAAGATCAAATGATAGTTGTTGGTGGAAAGTACCCCTAGGACTTTGTTTGTGTTGCAATGATTGCACATTTCGATCACTTTTTCTTTGTCAAGAGTGTAGAGCTGATTCACTATTGAAAATTCAACAGGTCTTGCTGCACAACTAATGGCTTCGAAAGTAAACTCGTCGTCTTCCTTGACCATGTGTATGTGGCCTTTTTTGCCATCATAAACTATTTTGCTTGCATCTATAATTATGGAAACTCCGTTGATATTGAATTTTGCTCTCATTTGATGAAAAAATCTAAAGTTGTGCAATATAACTTTTTTGGTGTAAAGTGTAAAGAGAAATACTTATAGAATGGTTTGATTTTAAACTTCTTCTTCTACTGGAATTTCGTTGTTTTGGCCTAGTGTAATCCAGAAATTGTTGTAACCTAGCCCTATATGTATACTGATGAGGTTGAGTTGCAGTAGTTCAAGAATTGCCAAGAAGTTGTATATGACGGCTATTTTTTCCCTATTAAAGGTAATTACGTCCGAGAAGCTGATTTTCTGGTCGCGGGCATTGGACAACAAATTGAGCATTTGTTCTTTTTGCCCATCGATTGTATATGGGTATTGTACTACTCTATGTATGGGCTTTTTCTTTTCTAACTCAAACCTATTCAGGGCTTTTTCATAAATTCTTAATAGTTTGAAGAGGGTAATGTCCTGCATTTCCATCTCTAAGTTGTTTTTTTCTGCAATGAGTTTGAGCTCGGAAGTAATGTTTGCTCTCTTCTCTTTCTCTAGCCGATTGGTTTCTAGGTTTGCTAGATCACCTATGACTGACTTATATTTTTTGTATTCTAATAGGTGGCGTACAAGTTCTTCCCTTGGATCTATTTCATTGCCTTTTTCATCGAGCTCTTGCCTAGGCAATAACATTTTGGCTTTGATGCTCATGAGAGTAGAGGCAACAAAGATAAATTCACTTGCTACTTCCATGTTCATCTTTTCTAGATGCTTCAGATATTCTAGAAAGTCTGTCGTGAGTTTGTAAATGGGTATATCATAAATATCCAGCTCATCTCTTTCTATAAAGAAGAGGAGAAGGTCAAATGGGCCCTCAAAGAGTGGGAGTTTGATTTCGTATGACATTAGAAAGTGCTCCTCCCTAGTGGAGGAGCTATTTGTTGAAGCTTTTAATTGATTTTGTATGAAGAGGTAATCTTACAGGTTGGCTCTAAAGTCTTAGCAACAGAACAATATTTGTTCATAGATAGATCTATAGCACGCTTCACTTTTTCCTCGTCAAGGTTTTCACCTTTAAGAACAAAGTGGACATTGATGTCCTTGAAAAGCGATGGTTCTACACCAGCCTCTCTCTCCCCGTTGATTATGACTTCGTAATCAGCGATGTTTTGTCTCTGTTTGGTTAATATGCTGATCACATCCATAGAGCTACATCCGCCTAATGAGGCCAATAAGACTTGCATAGGCCTCATACCTAAGTTTTCGCCACCAATAGCAGGGGACCCATCCATGATGATTGATTTGCCTTCTTCGTTTACTGCTTCAAGATTTACTTTATCGTTGATTCTTTTGATCTCTATTTTCATTTCTTTCAAAATATTCGTCTGACAAACATACAATTTTTTAAGGAATTTAGTTTAGGTAAATGGATTTTGAGAAATACATTTCCTTGGTTTTGTTTTTGGATCTACATGAATTCCCAAGCCGTTTTGTGATAATTATGACCTTGTGCAAAATCTATGAATTTTTCATAAAAAGGGTGTGATGCCAATGTGGCACTGTCACCAAAGACAATGAGTTTGCGTTTGGCACGGGTAAGGGCTACGTTCATACGGCGGGTGTCGGCCAAGAAACCCACTTCGCTTTTGTCGTTACTTCGCACGAGACTGATTAATATAATATCCCTTTCTTGGCCCTGAAAGCCATCTATAGAGTGTACGTCTATGAATTTCAAATACTTGGTGATGTTTTCGTAACCCGCCAGATTCTCTTTGAGAAACTGGACTTGGCCGCGATAAGGGGAGATGATACCAATATTGATGTTCTCGCCTATCTTTTCTGAGTCGTCATATTCTATTTGCGCAATGAGGCCATCAAGATACCTGAGGAGTAAGAGTCCTTCTTCTTCATTAAACAAACTTTGAGACCCGGCAATTTTTTCGTCGAAGGAACAGCCCGCAGTGTCTATAAATTCTATAGGGTCTGGGCTGGCAGCTAGGTGGATATCATCATTGCTTTCATGTGCATGCAATTTCCCTTTATAGAATTGACTTGCCGAAAAGGCCATGATCTGCTCGTTCATTCGGTACTGCACGTCGAGCATCACATCAGCTTTTTGCCTTTTGATCGTCTTTTCGAAAAGAGTTATATTGAGCCCTGCTTTACCAGCTTCGTAAGATTTTACGGTAGGAGGGAGCTGGAAATGGTCTCCTGCCATGATTACCCTTTGTGCTTTCAATACTGGAATCCAGCAGGCCGGTTCCAGAGCTTGTGCGGCTTCGTCAATAAAAACCGTTTTGAAAGTTTTATCCTTGAGGATGTAGTTATTGGCTCCTACGAGTGTGCAAGCGACTACTTGAGCCTTGGAGAGCACATCACTTTGGATGTAGTCTTCAAGTTTAGCGGCTTCTCCTCGCAAACCTTTGGCTTCGTCTAGTAAAGCTTTGCGTTGCATGGCTTCACTTTTGCCAAAATTACGTTTGTATTTGAATGCCAAGTTGCGGAACTCCTCAGCCTTTTTCTTCAGCGCTTTGATGTCGCCGTAATATTCATGATTTGCTACTTGTGCGTCTACGGTATGGCTGATGATGTCGTCATTCACACGTGCTGGGTGTCCTATACGGATTACATTAAGTCCTTCTGCAACGAGCTTTTCAACCAAAAGATCTACGGCGGTATTACTTGGTGCAGTTACTAAAGTCTGCTTTTCTCTTGCTACCACTTCTTTAATCGCCTGTACAAATGTGGTAGTTTTGCCTGTGCCTGGAGGGCCGTGTACTATGGACACATCTTGTGCTCTGATGATATTGTGAATCGCTTCATTTTGACTCTTGTTGAGTTTTTCGTTATTAAATAGGGTCTCCGTTTCTTCAAATCTTGCAGGTTTGAAGCCTAAAAGGATATCCCTGATTTCAGCATTGCGACCTGTGGCATCGATGACTAGTCTCAAGGTTTCTTCCATCTCCTTGTAGCTGGATTCATCAAAGAGTAGGTCAACGCCTAGTTTGCCAGAGTTGATCCAATCGGGCAGGTCTTCTTCATAGGTCACGAACCGCATCTTTTGAGAGGTGGCTGATACAATAATGCCCTCGATTTGGTTGTTTTTGGGGTCATTGTTGTAGTTGGAAAATAAAATCGCTCTTTTCCCTGATTGTAGTTGACCAGAACTTTCAAGTTGAGTGGTTTTTTCAAGCTCTATAAAGAGTTGTTCCCCATAACCGATACCAGTTTGTGTGACTTTGATGGGATACCAAGTTAATCCGCTTTGAACACGTTCTTGCAAGGAAGCATTGAGCACTTGTTTTTTGTATTGTTGTAGATCTTCCTCTTTCTCTATTTTTAAGAGTTTTCGTAAGTGTTGCAGTTCTTCTTTGGCGGAGTCCATTCTATTTGTGGTTCATGAAGCGCTACAAGTACCTCGAAATACCATTTAAGGCAATGTCTTGTCTGCGTATGAAAACGATTTAATACTGGCGTAAAATTAATTCGCTTATCTTTGAAAAGAAAATAGGTGCCGAAATTATTCGACACCTATCTTTAAATTAAAACCCTAAACCACGTAATTAAGTTAAATATAAAATTATATTATTACATTAACAAGTTTTGTGAAATAAAAAATGAGCGATAGTTCAAAAGAGGGGCTGGGAGCGTTTAAACCAGAGTTTTATAGTTTATTTAAAATAGCAATTCCGATATCAGTCAGTCAGTTAGGGCATATCATGGTGGGCTTTGTAGATAGTGTACTTGCTGGAAATATTGGTAAGAATGAATTGGCTGCGGCGACCGTATCGAATAGTATATTTTTTCCCTTGTTGACATTTGTTTTGGGTATTACATCTGGTATTACGCCACTTGCAGCATTTCAGTTCGGTAAAAATGACCTTGTGGCTATGAAAAAACTACATTTACATAGCTTTTTTATCAATGCATTTATGTGTGTGGCCATGTATTTCCTTATGTATGGATTGGGTACTTTTATCATTAATCTATATGGTTCTCAAAATATTCATGGGTTAACACTTTCGTTTTTTAGGATCTTTCTACTTTCTATTTTCCCCATTGTTTTCTTTCAAACCTTTAAGCAGTATGCGGAAGCAATAGGGTACACCAAGTTGGCATCGGTGGTAACGATCAGTTGCAATGTGTTGAATGTAGTGCTGAGTGTAATAATGGTAAAGACCTATGGTCTTGATGGTATTGCTTGGGCAACATTGATCGCTAGAGTTTGTATGGCACTGGTGTTTGTATTAATATTTTATACAGACAGGCATTTGGCAGCTTACAGGGTTTATTTTGAAGATTTTAAAGCTGTGTTTTCATGGGAGATCGTACGCAAGCTGTCTTCAACATCGGTACCATTTGGACTTCAGATGTTAGTAGAATCTGCCGCATTTGGGGCTGCGGGTTTGATGGCGATCAAGATTGGGATCATAGAAGGTGATGCACACCAGATTGCCTTGCAAATCGCTTCGGTAGTGTATATGATTTCTACAGGATTAGGGGCGGCAAGTACAGTAAGAATAGGTCATGTAGCAGGCAGAGGTGATGTGTCGGCCATACGCAAAGTGGTTTTGTTGACGATAGTGCTCATGATGTTATACAATATAGTTACGGCCATTTCAATTTTAGTATTTAAGGAAGGTTTAAGTGTGATTTTCACACAGGACGTCCAGATCGTGGCTTTAAGTGTTCATTTGTTGCTTTTTGCAGCATCATTTCAGTTTTTTGACGGATTACAAGTAGCATGTTTGGGGATCCTGCGTGGTTTTCATGATATCACAGTTCCCATGATATTGGTTGCTTTGGCATATTGGGCAGTCGCTTTACCTATGGGATATATGATGGCTTTTCATTGGGGATTTGGTGTGGACGGCATTTGGTATGCACTATTGTTAGGTTTGTTTTTAGTATCGATGATACTCTTTGTGCGGATCCGGTTGAAGATGCGTGCTATGCAGCATAGTTAGAATATAAAGAAAGAGCTACCGTCGTTAGCCCTTTCTTTATTGTATTCATTAAAACGGAAGATCGTCTGTGCTGGTTGGGGCACTGTGTTGCGGCATTTCGCTAGTGTTAGGAACGAAGCTATTGTCATCGCTGCTACTCGCAACACCGCCTAGTTCTATTTTCCATGCTTTAACATCAGTGTACCACTTGCCATTGTATTCACGGCTTTCTACATCAAAGTCAATGGTCAACATATTGTTTACCTTGAGTTTTGATTCTTCTATTTTGTCTCCCCAGATAGAGATACAAACTTTTTTGGGATATTGACCGTCTGTTTCTACTACGATATCCTGTTTTTTCCACTCCCCGTTTTTACCGGCGCCTTTTTGTAAAGGCAAGATGTGTACAAGTTTTGCTGTTATTTGCATGTTAATGGCAGAATTAATACAATTGATTTCTTTAAACGAATAGAACCGCAAGATACGGGCTTTTTAAAGCAATCGCAAGATCGAAAACCATGGTTGCTGTAAAACCATTTTACGTTTGGATCAACCATATTCTTTGATAGAATCCCGACTAGTTTGAGATTGTGCTATTTAAGTCGGATATAAGTAGCTCCATAACCAAACTTGTCCTTTTGGGCGTCTTTGAAAAATTTAATGTTTTTATTTTTTGCGAGCGATTTGTGGATCGCATTCTTTAAGGTGCCATTGCCTACGCCATGTATGAAGGTGATCTCTTCCATATCTGTTGCAAGTGCATTGGCCAAGAGGTCTTCGAAGGCTGTTAACTGTATCTTGAGTTTATCCGCATTGCCGATCAACTGATGGTCTGCTCTGAGCTTTTCTATGTGAAGGTCCACTTCTTGCGCAGGACGCTCGACCTTTTTGGCAGGAGCTACGGGCGCTGTCTTATTCTCTACGATTTTCTCCTTGATTACCTGTGTGTTGATGCTCTGGTCGATCTGAAAAAGATAGGCTTTTCTGGAAAGAAGTGGAGCGTCGGAAAGAGTCTCTCTAAAGCCTTGAATCTTAAACTTCATCTTGTGGTTTACCCACTCTTCTTGTTTATCAGCCTCAGGCATAAATTTAAGGTATTTAAATACAAAAGTTGGCCATTGTTCAAAGTTTTGCATAGAAATGTTTTTGAGCAAGACGTATTCCTTGGCATCGAGCTTATCGGCTTTGATGGCGAGTGACTTGTTGTCTTTCTCTTCGTAAAATGCATAGATAATTTCGAAATCGCTGTTGTTGACCAAATAGCAGGCCAGTTCATTGTCTTTTCCTGAAAAAGCCACATAAAGTCCTTTTTCACTAATGATTCTTTTGGCGGAATAGGGTAGGGGCTTCTCGCCGAACATCTTGGCTTCTTTTTGGCTTACCACTACAATCTCTTTTTTATGTACAGGAATTATAAATCCGTCTTGGATTTCAATCTCTACGATCTGGTCGTTTACGATTCTTGTAATAATACCTTCCTCGATGCCTTTGATTACTTTAACTCTGTCGCCTATATGCATAATATTGTAATAATGAAGGAGCCAATTCTCTAATTTAACAATTAACGAATTGGCCCCTAGTATGATAAATGTGCTTCGAAACCATATTAATGAGTTCGTAGCGGTATTTTAGTATTACAGAACGTTTAAGCTCTGTTCTTTTATTTTTTCTAATTCTTCTTTCATTTCTACGACCCAACGTTGGATCTGTGCGTCGTTGGCTTTAGAGCCGATGGTGTTGATCTCACGACCAATTTCCTGTGCTATAAAGCCTAACTTTTTGCCGTTGGCCTCTTCCGATTTCAATGCTTCTTCAAAGTAGTCTAAGTGTTTACCAAGTCTTACGATCTCTTCTTGAATATCGAATTTCTCAATATAATAGATCATCTCCTGCTCAAATCTATTCTTGTCGAAAGACTCAGAGTTGACTAGCTCGTTGATCTGGCGTTGTAGCTTTTCTCTGAGGTGTACAATTCTTTTAGGGTCTTGGCCTACTACGAATTGAAGGTTTAGCCTGATTTTCTCTGAGTATTCCAAGAGTTTATTTTGAAGTATGGCACCTTCCTCGCTACGGAATTTGTCGCAGCCAATCACCGCTTTTTCTATAGCACCAGCCAATTGCTTCCACTCTTCTTCGTAGTTTGTGTCGGTAGAATTGTTGTTGTATGTCTCAGGAAGCAAGAACGCCATACGATAGATGTCTGTGGTGTCGGCACCTATTTCTATGGCAATGTCTTTGAGGTTTTGGTAGTAAGTCTTTATGATTTCTTTGTTGAAGGTAATCTTTGGTTTTTGTTCGGTCTTGTATACGAGATCTACAGTAATGGAAACTTTACCTCTTTCAAGAAATTTTGTTACAAGATTTCTAATTTCAGTGTCTTTGTCGTTAAAACTACGAGGTATCTTAAGCTGTCTCTTATACACATCTGACGCTGCCGACGATCGCATAAGTGTATGGTAGCAGTCATTTGATCAGAATCAAATACAAAACTGCCGTAACCAGTCATAGATTTTAACATATAGTCGCTTTTAAAGTTGAAAAAATGTAAATTAATTATTTATCCGCCAATATGGAAATGTTTTTTTTAAAACACCCCAAGTGGGTATGTTTTGACGATGCTTTTATGTAGATTACTTATTTCTTAAGACTAATGTTATAGCCAAACGTACCGATGCATTCAAAATAGCCAAAGCCATGATGAGCGCGGTTGCCTTTTTGAGTTTCGGTATCTGCCAAGGCATCTATATATCTTACATACCCAGACTTAACGGTCCCTTCTATGAAAAGGTGTTTGCCGATATTCCATCTGCTTCCACCCTGTCTCTTATACACATCTCCGAGC
>CAMFLX010000127.1 GCA_945957555.1 uncultured Cytophagales bacterium | reverse complement strand
TTTATCGAGAGCGATAAATCATTTCCTTCCGCAACAAGTCATTTCACAACGCTCTGAAACCGTTTGGTAATACTCTTAAATCGTTTCGCAACCTTCTCATATCATTTCTCTAGAGCGATAAATCATTTCCTACCGTAGCAAGTCATTTCGCGATACTCTGAAACCATTTCGCAACTCTCCCCAATCGTTTCGCAACCTTCTGATATCATTTATCGAGAGCGATAAATCATTTCCTTCCGCAACAAGTCATTTCACAACGCTCTAAAACCATTTCGTAATCCTCCCAAATCGTTTCGAAACCTTCTCATATCATTTCTGGAAAGCGATAAATCGTTTACTGCCGTAGAAAGTCATTTCACAACACTATGAAATCGTTTCGCAACCCTCTGAAATTATTTCAGAATTTACCCAAATTGTTTCTGAAATGACATAAAAATATTTCAAGCTGCGTATATCCTTTGCGTAGGAGGGTGAGAAGTTTGTAGAATAGTTTTAAAAAAGGTTTGTTGAAAATGAATAAGGAGGATATCAAGGCAATTGTTAGTAATTATCCAGAATACTGTGATAGATTAAAATTAATAGAACATACTCTTTTAGTTCTTGAGAGACAATATTTCGAAAAGTATAACCAACAAAATGGTGAAGTAGATTTCAGAGCTGGTACTTTTGGAAGAATGTCAAATGCTGTTATCGCAAATAGGTTTATGATTGAAAGAACCTGCGATTACATTAAAATGCCTGATTGGGAAAATGATTTTATACTAAACTATGTACCAGAGCCAGGTAAAGCACAAAGATATTTGGGCCATTTTCAAGGAATAGACAATACCATACGTTTTGACCTATTTCATAGGATTTATCACATTCTTGAAACTTACATTAGGATAATAAGACGTAAATTGAATGATACTAATTCCAAGCCATATAACCAATTTGAATATATTTGTTCCAAATTCGGTTGTTTTACCCAAGAATATATTGAATATATAAATGCCGTTAGGAATACAATCCATAACAATGGACACTATTTTCCCGAGGGTAAACAAAGGAAAAACTTTACTTTTGGCAATATAGGAATTAGTGAGGGGGAGATTGTAGAAGTGACTACATTTGATATTTTGGATATAGTTCATCAAATGATTATAAATACGGATAAGTTATTTAAAGCTCAGAAAATAAGCGAAATTCCTTTTTTGAAAGACAATTAATGCATTGTTATAACAAAACCACAACTATATGCTCTTAAACATCACTACAACACACAAACCCGCAACCGATTTGGGTTATCTCATGCACAAGCATCCTGACAAGTTTCAGAGTTTTGAACTGAGCGTAGGGGAGGCTCATGTATTTTACCCTGAGGTGAGCGAAGACAAAGCGACCTTGAGTCTCTTGCTGGATATTGATCCTATAGAAATGGTACGTGGAGGCAGACACGACAACAACTTTGCCTTGGGCCACTATGTAAACGACAGGCCTTATGTAGCCTCTTCGTTCATGAGTGTGGCATTGGCCAAGGCATTTTCTTCTGCCATGAATGGCAAGTGCAAAGACAAGCCTGAGCTGGTAGAGGTAAAGCTGCCTTATGAAGTATCGATCTCCGTAGTGCCCGCACCTAGAGGAGGAGAGGTGATGATCCGAAAGTTTTTCGAGCCCTTGGGCTACGAAGTAGACTTGATGCGCCATGAGCTGGATCCTAAATTTCCAGAATGGGGCGAAAGTAAATACTATACCCTCAAGCTCAAGAATGTGATTAAGACAAGGGATTTGCTTTCTCACCTATATGTATTGTTGCCTACCTTGGACAGCGACAAGCACTACTTTGTAAACAAGGAGGAGATCGATAAACTTTTGCAGAAAGGAGAGGGCTGGCTCAAACAGCATCCTGAACGAGAGTTGATCATCAAAAGATACTTGCTCAATTTCAACTACCTCGCCAAACAGGCCATTGAACGCATCAGCGAAGGGGAAACAGAAGAAGTAATCGAGGAACTTGAAACCAATGAGGTAAAGGAGAAAAAGGAAAGCATGCATGAGAAGCGCCTAAACTTGACCTTGGAGAAATTGGTAGCGTCAGGTGCCGAAAGGGTTTTAGATTTGGGTTGTGGCGAAGGCAGATTATTGCGCAAACTCATTAAAAACAAACAGTTTACTGAGATCGTGGGCATGGATGTGTCTTATGGAGAATTGCTTAAGGCCAAAGAGCGACTGTACTACGATGACATGTCTCCCAAGCAACAAGAGCGGATCAAACTGTTCCAAGGTTCATTGACCTACAAAGATGCCAGACTGGAGGGCTTTGACGCCGCGGCTGTGGTGGAAGTGATTGAGCACTTGGATCTCAATCGCTTGAGGGCTTTTGAGCGTGTACTTTTTGAGTGTGCACAGCCCAAGACTGTGGTGCTGACTACGCCCAATAAAGAGTACAATGTGATGTGGGAGCAACTGCCCGCAGAAGAAATGCGTCACAATGACCATCGATTTGAGTGGACGCGCCAAGAGTTTATGGACTGGGCGCAAAGTATCACAGAAAAATATCAATATACCGTGGTGTTCCTACCTGTAGGCGAAGAAGTCGAAAACATAGGAGCACCTTCACAAATGGCAATATTTACCTATGGAAATTAAAGTCCCAGAACTTTCCTTGGTGGTACTCGTGGGTACCTCAGGCTCAGGGAAAAGTACTTTCGCAAAGAAACATTTTAAAAGAACCGAGATCGTGTCCTCCGACGAATGTCGTGCACTTGTGTCTGACGATGAGAACAATCAAGCGGCCACAGGTGATGCCTTCGAAGTCTTGCACTACATCGCAGGCAAGCGCTTGAAGAACGGTCTCCTGACGGTTGTGGATGCCACCAATGTACAAAAGGAATCAAGAAAGCCCTTGGTAGACTTGGCAAAAGCGCATCACTGTCTGCCAGTGGCTATAGTCTTGAACTTGCCAGAACAAGTATGCTTAGAGCGCAATAAAAAGCGTCCCGACAGAGACTTTGGTCCTCATGTGATCAAAAGACAAAGCCAGCAACTCCATAAATCGATTCGCAACCTTAAGGATGAAGGATTTAGACATATCTTTATTCTTAAGAGTGAAGCGGAGATAGAAGCTGTGGCGGAGATCAAACGTGAGAAACTTTACAATGACAAGAAGGAGGAGAAAGGGCCTTTTGACATCATAGGTGATGTGCACGGTTGCTATGAAGAACTTCATGAGCTTTTGTTGAAACTTGATTACAAAATCGAAGAAGTACAACCTTCTGGCAACAACTTGGGCTTTGTAGTTACGCCACCTGAAGGCAGAAGGGCATTGTTCTTGGGAGACTTGATAGACCGTGGCCCTGACTCACCGAGAGTATTGCGCTTGGTTATGAGTATGGTGCGCTCTGGCGTGGCCCTCTGTGTGCCAGGCAACCACGATATGAAGTTGGAAAAATACCTCAATGGCAAGCAAGTGCAGCTCAAGCATGGCCTAGAGTTTACCGTACAGCAGTTGGAAGGCGAAAGCGATGTCTTTAAAAATGAAGTTCGTGAGTTCCTCAGAGGTCTAGTGAGCCACTATGTTTTGGATGATGGCAAGCTGGTTGTGGCCCATGCAGGTTTGAAAGAAGAGATGCAAGGTCGCGGTTCTGGCGTAGTGCGTTCGTTTTGTCTCTATGGCGAAACTACTGGTGAAATCGATGAATTTGGATTGCCTGTGCGTCTCAACTGGGCCAAAGACTACAGAGGTAATGCCAAGGTAGTGTATGGACATACACCAGTGCCAGAGGCAGAGTGGTTTAACAAAACCATTGACATAGACACGGGTTGTGTCTTTGGCGGTAAACTGACTGCACTCAAGTACCCTGAGGAGGTATTGGTTTCTGTAAAGGCCAAAAAGGTATATGCAGAACCTTCACGCCCCATCAACTTCGAAGCCCAGTCCACGACTTTAAGCGCACAGCAAGAGTATGACGATTTGTTAAACATAGCCGATGTTACAGGTAAACGCATCATTCAGACACGTTTGCGCAATAACATAACCATAAAAGAAGAGAACTCCATTGCAGCCTTGGAGATCATGAGTCGCTTTGCAGTCAACCCCAAGTGGTTGGTCTACTTGCCGCCGACTATGTCTCCATGTGCCACGAGTGCATTGCCTGAATACTTGGAACATCCTGCTGAAGCCTTGACCTACTATCAGAAAAAGGGCATGTCCAAAGTAATCTGTGAAGAAAAACACATGGGATCTAGGGCGGTATTGGTGCTTTGTAAAGACGAAGCAACAGCCATATCCCGATTTGGCATCACCAACGAAGGTATAGGCGTATGTTATACACGTACAGGCAGGAACTTCTTTAATGATCCTGTACTTGAACAGGCATTTTTGGCACGTGTAAATAATGCTTTGACTCTATGTAATTTCTGGGAGCGCTTTCAAACGGATTGGGTATGCTTGGATGCCGAACTCATGCCCTGGTCTGCCAAGGCGCAGTCTTTGCTCAAAGACCAGTATGCTTCTGTGGGTGCGGCTGCAGGCGCTGCTTTGCCTGAGGTCAACAAAGCTTTGCAAGCTGCGCTTGCTCGCGGGATTGACTTGGGGCCTGCCTTAGAGAAGTTTCAGCAAAAGGAGGCGACGATCAGTAAGTACGTACAGGCCTACCAAAACTACTGCTGGCCAGTGCATAGTTTGGACGATTACAAACTTGCTCCTTTCCATGTTTTGGCGACTGAAGGACAAGTGCATGTGGACAAAAGTCACGAATGGCACATGATTGAGATTGCCGAAATCTGCAAGATGGATCCACAACTCATGCGCGCCACACCTTATAGGATCGTTGACTTCGAAGATGAGGCGAGTGTGCAAGCTACAATCCAATGGTGGACAGATCTGACCCAAAAAGGTGGTGAGGGTATGGTCGTAAAGCCTTATGACTTCCTCGCTTACAGTAAAGATGAATTATTGCAACCTGCCATAAAATGCCGTGGCAGTGAATACTTGCGCATCATTTATGGGCCTGAATATGATATGCATCAACATTTGAAAAGGCTCAAAAACAGGGGACTTAATGGCAAGCAATCTTTAGCCATGCGTGAGTTTGCTTTGAGTATAGAAGCTTTGGAAAGATTTGTTCGTAAAGAACCCCTAAGACGCACCCATGAAAGTGTCTTCGCCATTCTTGCTTTAGAAAGTGAAGAGGTGGATCCGAGGTTGTAGGTTGAGAATACAATTAAAAAAGCCCCAATGAGATTCAAAAAGAATTCCATTTGGGCTTTTTTATATAACTTATACAATTTTGCTAATTATTGCTTCATGAGCTTAAGTTTTTTAGTGGTATTACCCAATTGCAGATTTACAAAATAAATCCCTTTGGGGTAACTTGTGAGATCCAGCACATTGTTGCCATTACTTTCTTCCAATATTTTTTCGCCTAGAAGATTGTAGACCATCATGACATAATTCCCTGAAGTATTGAGTGTATAGACACCTCCACTAGGATTGGGATAAAAAGCAAGAGATCCAACATATTTGGTATCATTTAGCCCAGTAAGTGATGGATCCAAATGTGTGATGCTGACGCACAAAGAGGTGTCGGTACAAGAATTATAGGTAGCAACCACTGCATAATTCCCGTTTACTGTAGCCGTAAAATCCTGTGAAGTGGCGCCATCTATATCAGTACCGCCATTGTCACAATTGATCCACTGGTATGCAGCACCTGTGGTATTACAGCTCATAGTCTCAGGAAACAACTGATCTTGAGTAATTTCGAAATCATTTTTAACGGTAAGATCCAAAGAAATAATACTATCACAACCAAAATGGTTGACTGTAGTGTCTTTATAGATCCCAGATTTGGTATAGACCTTACCTCTCCAGAAATAATAACCACATGAAGTGATCGTAGCTGTAGGCCCAGTAGTGATACAATTGAAATTCCCTACCGTATTACTCTCTCCCATATAGAAGGTACTGAATTTTGTTACCGAAAAATCAACCTCCCAAGCTTTCTTCTCCTTAATCCATTTAGCAGCGATGGGGTTGTGTTTGATGTATTCGTCAATACCATTTTTATTAGTATGCTTTTGCAACACTCCCACCTGCATGGTACCACTAGTGGTATCATTATTCAAATCCACATCATTAGACCCGTTGGTACTATTGAAATGCTCCACATCCAAATAAGTAAAATAAAGTTTTACGCGAGCATCGACCTTATCATTTTCAGAGTTCACTTCAGTAACCCTACGGTTGAATGAACTAGAGTTGAAAGAAAGAATGGTTGGACTCACTTCTTGTTTCACCTCTACTTTACCCAGATTACCACCACCTCGTTTATCTGCTATGGTCATCAATTGTTCACAATTGTTTTTTTCGAAATAATTCACCGTAAGACCATCCGACTGCAATGCTTCTGCCGTTTTAGAAGCTACAGCATTACTAATTGGCCCTGGAGGGTCTACTGAAAACCTTAAAGTATCAGTCTGAGTACCATATGCGGTGCTCTGAGAAGTGATGATGTAAGTGGCAGCAGGCGCCTGAACCTTTGGACTTCCCATGATTCTCTTCGTCAATGCGTTAAAAGACAAACCAGCAGGTAAGGGAGGTGTGATGGTAAGATAATACAAGGAAGAGGATAGCAATTTATTGGATGAGGTAGCTACCCATATACTCAGATCAACCGTGTTTGTAGTTGAGTTATTCACAAAACCTTTAGGGCCATTCATATTCATGAAATCAGAATAAACAGTTTTGGAATCTTTGTCAAAACCTTTATCTGTAGCATCAAACTTCACCAATTTGTTTTGAGAGGTGTTCATGACAGTAATTGAGCCCAAACCTGCAGTATCAAAATCGAACGACTCTACTGCAAAACCTAAGGAATCTAACCATGGGAATGCCTGATTGTAACTGCCTATATTGGGAAATGAGCTTACATACACCTTATGTGACACTTTATTAAATAGATAAATTTCTCCTTTACCAAATGAAATCGTAAATGGTTGGTTTGTTCCGAAAGGGATATTTAGAGTACTCACATTTGTAAAATCTGAGGTGTCAATTTTTTGCAACCCATAAATAGAATCGCTGGCATAGAGATACCCATCTGCCCCTACTTTCATATCAATTACGTTAATAATCTGACTGGTGAGGGTCTTATATTGGCTTCCAAACTCTGGAAAGCCGCTAGAATTCATACGCTGAATTGATTCCGAACCAGGTTCATTGGTAAAGATATAAACCTTGTTACCTGGTCCAGGACATATTTTTTTCATGTGAGTCAATGGGATGGTAGTGTCAACAACCACACCAGCACTGTTGTAGTGGAGGATGCTGTCTTGCCCATCAACACCAGTGATGGCATAAAATTCCCCATTGCTGCCCTTTACCAAGTCTTTGATATTGGACAAAATACGGCTCGAATCAGCAGTAATGTTAAGATCAATATCACTGCCACTGATCACTGGGTCCTCGTTCACAGTACTTCCTATACACAAACTGCCCGATAGATTCTGGTATTTTACCTCAGGAGGAGCAGGCTTTTGTTTGGCAATCCTTTGAAGCACATTACCTTGATTATCTATCGTATAAATATTCCCAAATCTATCCAAGGCGACCCCCATTGGGTATTTATAACTTGCTTGAAGAGCCAGTCCGTCTCTGGTCCCCTCTATACCATTTCCAGCAAGTGTACTTACCATTCCTGTGGGAGAAATCTTCCTAATTCTATAATTATATCCATCAGCCACATACACATTTCCAGTATCGTCTACCGCAACACCAAGAGGAGAGCTAAATTGAGCTTCCTTACCTTGCTTATCCGCATACCCCCTAACACCACTTCCTGCAAAAGTAGTTACGATACCTGATGGGCTAATTTTCCTAATTTTATGATTACCCCTGTCCGCTACATAAATATTTCCTAATTTATCAATTGCCAATCCTCTTGGACGGTTAAAGGTAGCCTCAGATATTGGTCCATCCTTATCACCATAGCCGCGTGCGGATAAAGTGGAAACCGTACCGTCTGGTGTAATTTTTCGAATCAGGTTACCAAAGTGGTCAGCAACAATAATATTTCCTGAAGCATCTATGACAAGTCCCGTCGCCCCTTCAAAACTAGCGTCAGTTCCTTTTCCATCGGTACGACCCTGTATTCCACTTCCCGCCAGTGTCGTAACTTCACCAGATCGGCTAATTTTGCGAATCTTAAAAGCTTCGGCTTCTGCTACAATGAGGTTACTATCTTTATCAAAGGCCATACCACATGGTGCGTAGAGCCCTGCCTGAACCCCTTGACCATCAACACTGATTCGTGATCCATTTCCTGCAATGGTAGTCACTACTCCTGAAGGTGTGACTTTACGAACCTTGTTGCCATAATATTCTCCTACATAAATATTTCCCGCAGCATCCGTAATAATCCCCGAAGGATCTCTAAATGCAGCTAAATTTCCTGTCCCATCCTTACTATTGACACCGTAAGGGGTTCCTGCTACGGTAGTCACTTCAAGTACTATTTGAGCATGAAGAGTACTCAATGTACTAGATCCCAAAAAAAATAGGCACCATGCCCAAGCAAAAGGAAATCCCTTTGGCTTCACCTTAGTTTGAATGCTGAGTAATCGTTCTTTCATTATTTTAGTAAATTTCTAATTTGAATTAAACTTTTGTATAGTACGACAAAAATTATTTTTTAAATGAATTCTTAACAAAAAAACTTTCAAGAATTATATTACTTTTTTATTCAGGTTGCACCGAAATAGACCTGCCATAATATTAGAAAAGACTTAAATATCGAGTTCTAGCAGGCAAGCAGTCATTAACCAAGTTTGAATTTGCTTTAAGTATTGAAGCCTTAGAATGATATGAGCACAAATAACCACTGAGACATACGCATGAAAGCGTCTTCGCCATACTCGCTTTGGAAAGCGAAGAGGTAGATCCGAGGTTGTAGCATCTTTAGACTTTGGGGGTTAGATTTTAGAAATATTAAATCTCCTTTGTCGGAGTTTGAGGGCTTTGGAGGAGGGGAAGTTGTAAAAAAAAGTACTAATGTGTTCCTTGGTACTTTCTTGACCCTTCGAATAGTCTATTCTGGTTGGAGAGGATTTGAAGCTCCAGTTCCGATATCCAATTTTCAAGCATATTAAATTTTTTATACATTTGTGTGTATTCGATGAATGATCTAGTTGTCGCTGCTTAATAAACATATAGTATTAACATAATTACAGTAATGAAAAATACCTTTTTTATTTTATGTGCTTTTCTAATGAGTGCATTAATTCAAGCCAAAGAAATCAAGTATGCTACCCTAAATACTAAGCAAGAGTCTGCTATTCATACAATACCTTTCTCATTTTTTAAAGTCGAAGACATGCCTCAAAGGTTCATGGATTCTGCAATTAACTATAAATACAACATTACTAGCCAGCAATATGATTTGTCCATTAAATATGTCTATAGATATAATGCACAGGGTAATAAGACTGATGAAATTCAGATGTCATATAATGTCATTTTGTCGAAATGGGATACAGTATATAAATATGTAAATATATATGATGCTTCTGGTAAGATTTTATCAAATCAAATTTTTTATGATTCTATACCCTTACAGAAATCTGAATATTTCTATGAGGGAGAACTGGTCTCTTATATGATATATTCCGTTTGGAATGTTGATGCATCTTCTTGGGACTATCGGAAAAAGGGGGAGTCGGAATATGATGAAAGTGCTCGTGTAAAGACATATACTGATTATACATGGGATACCACAAGCGCTTCTTGGTTGGCAACATCGCGTGATGAGTATCTTTATTATAAGCTTAATTGGTTTTCAAATTTAACTAGATCGGATTGGGACGCTAAGTCGCGATCGTGGGTGTTTAACTCAAAAGTGGATGTTTCTTTTGACAATAACGATAATAGGAATATTGAAATACTATCTGATTGGGATACGCTACACTCACGTTGGGATAGTCACTTAAAATATGATTTTACCTTTAATTCCAACAATGATGAAACTTCTAAAACTATGTATGTGTGGAATTCTATATTAGGATGGCAGCCTGATTATAAAACCGAAATACAATATTTTCCAAATACCAGATATACTTCATCCCAATCTGGATATGAGTGGAATGGAAAATTGAATCAATGGGATCCTTTATACAAAATCGAAATTACCAATATGGAAAATCCAGATTATGAGGGAATTTCGTATAATTGGAGTAAAGAAACGGCTTCATGGGTACCAGACTTTAAATATGATCTTTACTTTTCGGAACTAGGTACAGGCCTAAAGGATGATGTATTTTCTTTAAAAAGCTGCTATCCCAATCCAGTCAAAGATCGGTTGTATCTATACAATGCAGAAGGCGTGGATACTGTAGAACTTGTTGATACATATGGGAATATTTTAAATAAATCAGTTATCAATGGAAGCATTGATGTGACAGGCCTGCAAGCGGGGCTTTACTATGTAAGATGGGAATCATCATATTCTCAAAGTATTTCTAAATTTGTAAAACAATAAAAATCTCTTTTGGGGTTACTAATGGTTTATACCAGTTGCTCTCGAAGTGCTAGCGGTTAAATATGTCTTCAAGATATAACGATGCAATCGCCTTTTTTATCTGTTTTCGGAACATTTGAGGAGATTAGAGGGAAGCCTTAATCTATCCCAAAATCATTTACAAACGATTTGTGGGGCTGAACACCATAAATGTCCAACCCCAATCGGTCAGCAGTGATTCCAGTGATTGTCACCAAAATCTCAAAGGTACTTTGTATGTTTTTCGGGTCTATAAGTTTCTCATAGTTTAGGGCACATACAGCCCTGATAAAATCATCCACTGTCAATGTTTGCCATTCATAGGGAGGTTTCCAAACCTTTCGGAAAGTTTTGCTCAGCATATTTTCATGTTTGAGGACAGGATCAGGTAGTTTCAGTTTTATTTGGAGGTAAACTCTGTTCCATTGAGCAGTATCATGAGGATCCAGAAAAACGGAAACAAGGGCGTTTAATGTAAAACTTTTATCGGATACCTCATTCGTGATCCACAGCGATTTAAGTTTCTCATAAAGATCATCTTTAAGTTGTGAATATTCCTGTGTTACCTGCAATTGCTTAGCTATACAATCCGTAAAATCCTGCACTGTATGGATTTGTTCCGCTTCGGCATCTGCAATCTTAATGCCGAAATAATCTTCAATAGCCATAACAAGTGCTACACTTTCTAGCCCCATGCTCTTATTTGTGAATCAATACCGATTTAATTGAAGCAAAGATAATTAGGTATGAATTAATTTCTAAAACTTTGGACGCTGTTCGTAATCCTCATAACACTGCGCTTGATTCTACTAAAATAAAGAAAGGTAAAACATTCCTTTCTCTCCCAATGTCAAGACAGTCAAGCACTATGGAAGAGATGCGTTGGGGGAATTCCCGTATATTATGGTCTCGTCAAAGATTTCCAAACAGTAGATTTGTTCTGACTTTTAAGGAATGAGGCTTTACAATCTTTTGTTAATCAATAATGAGATGAATGATAGTATTACAAAAATCGATACTCCAAATATTAGAGAATAATTATGGGGCATTTCACGATTGAGATCTCCCGTTGTCACATGGGGTCAACTCCATGACAACAGCCCCTCCAAATATACTGGTAACGGCTCTCCACCAAAAATTTGATATGATTTTCATTTTTAAAAACGTTTGATCTCGACAAATATAGATATTTAAACCAAGCGATCATTAGAGTTTCTAACGGAGTAGTTCTTGTTAATTTTTATCTAAAAGAGGGTTGATAGATTTGAAACTTAGTCGCTATGTGTCCAATGCCACAATTTGTCTAAATTGCAATTCGAAAACAGAAACATCAAATTGGATACACGTCTACCCATCATGGATATTCTTGAAGAGGTGAAGCAAGCTCTTCATAAACACAACATCTTGATCTTGCAGGCACCTCCCGGTGCGGGGAAGAGTACGGTGTTGCCCCTGGAACTCCTGAATGAACCCTGGCTCGGGAAGCAAAAGATGCTCCTGTTGGAACCTCGTAAGATCGCTACCCGATCGGTAGCCTTGCGCATGGCAGAACTACTCGGGGAAGAGGTGGGCCAAAGGGTAGGCTATAGGGTACGTTTTGAAGCCAAAGTAAGTGCTCAAACCCAAATAGAGGTTTTGACGGAAGGTATCTTGACACGATTCATTCAAGAAGACAATAGCTTGGATGGGGTAGGGGCGGTGCTCTTCGACGAATTTCACGAGCGCAACCTCCACGCAGACCTAGCCTTGGCGTTAACCCGAGAGGTACAGCAAGTCTTGCGTCCAGATCTTAAGATCATCATCATGTCGGCTACGCTAGATCATGAGCAATTGTCCCGATTGCTGGACAATGCACCCATTCTCAAGTCGAGTGGACGACAATACCCTGTAGATGTTCTGTATGAGAATCTGCCCAAGGATGACCATGTGGTAGACAAAACCCTAAAGACGATCCTAAAGGTGCTTAAAGAGCAAAAGGGCGACATCTTAGTATTCTTGCCAGGTGCCGGGGAGATCGCCAAAACACAAGAACTACTTGAAGCTAGAGGCTTGGACCTTGCGGTTCATGCCCTGCATGGCAATCTGAGCCCAGAGGAACAGAAAAAGGCCATCAGTCCGAATACAACAGGCCGTAGAAAAATAGTTTTGGCGACTTCTATTGCAGAAACCTCTTTAACCATTGAAGGCATCACTACTGTGATCGATTCGGGCTTGAGCCGCAAGAGCCAGTTCGATCCCCGCAGTGGCTTGAGCAAGATGGTGACTTTACCCATCACTCAAGATGCCGCCGATCAACGCGCAGGCCGTGCAGGTCGTCTAGGGCCAGGCATCTGCTATCGCCTTTGGGACGCACATGCACACGAACATTTGGCCAAACATCGCAATCCAGAGATTTTGGAGGCTGATCTGGCACCCCTTACCTTGGAGCTGGCCAATTGGGGACAAGACAATATCCAGACCATGAGCTGGCTCACACCTCCGCCGCTGGGTGCTTTGGCACAGGCGCAGGAATTGTTACACAGCATACATGCCCTCGATAAAAACAAGATCTCTGAGAAGGGGAAGAAAATGGTGCGTCTTGCTACACATCCGCGCTTGGCGCATTTGTTTTTGGTGGCTCAGGAACAAAACCTCTTACCTTTGGCTGCTGATATTGCAGCAGTTTTGGAGGAGAAAGATCCCTTGTATAATAACCAAGGTAGTTCTGACATCAACCTCAGGATAGAGCTCTTGCGTAGGTTTCGCAAGAATGAAAGCGCTGCGCGCGACAAAAATCTGCTGTTTAGAATAGAGAAGCTTTCACAAGAATGGCGCAAAACCTTTAAAGTACAGACAGACAATGGAGCGGTGGATCCCTATCAAACTGGATTTCTGCTTGCTTGTGCCTTCCCAGAGCGTATCGCCAAAAAGAAAAACCCAAAGGGTAACCAATACCAATTGGCCAACAGTAGGACGGTGGCCTTGCCCGATACGGACAATTTGGTCTCTGAGTCTTGGCTCGTAGTGCCCAATCTCGAACTTAGAAACTCAGAAGGTAAGGTATTCTTGGCTTCGCCCGTATCGCCAGACGACTTAGGGTTCTTAACACATACACAAAACATTGCGATATGGGACCGACAGAAGGATCAGTTTGTTGCTCAAAAAGAAGTACGCATTGGGTCTATCTTGGTATCAGCCACGGCTATTCAGCAAGTGGACGAAGCCACCAAGATTGCCGCCATCTGTGAGGCCATAGACAAAGACCACAACCTGCTTGATTTTGATGAAAAGGTTTTGGGTTTCATCAACCGTATGAAGTCATTGGCGATTTGGAACCCAGAAGGCAACTGGCCCGATTGGGACAAAGAGGTCCTTTGCAATACCGCTGCTGATTGGTTGGCGCCTTATCTGTCATCAGTAAAAAATGCCTCAGATCTCAAAAAGTTGGATTTGATGCAGATCCTCAACAATTCATTATCTTGGGACAAACAACAGGAAATGGAGCGTCTCGCCCCCAAACTCATGGAAGTGCCCTCAGGCTTTGAGGTGCCCTTGGAATACCAAGCCGATGGCGCTACCCCTGTACTCGCCGTGCGACTGCAAGAGATGTTTGGCTTGCTCGAGAGCCCCACCGTGTGCAATGGCAAGATAAAGGTTCTATTACACTTACTTTCTCCAGGCTATAAACCAGTGCAGATCACTGGTGACCTACACAGCTTCTGGAGCAATACCTATAAAGAAGTGAAAAGCGAACTCCAACGTCGCTACTCCAAACACTCGTGGCCCGAAGATCCCTTCACCGCGAAGGCAGTGAGAGGTGCTGTGAGGAAAAGAAGTTGAGGTGTCGGTTATGGGTTCTAAATGTTGGGTTTTGAGTTAATATCAAAAGGGATGCTTTTTCAGTCTTAAGGGGCTGAAATTTAATCGATGGGGAATGAAATTCAGTCGATAGGGATATGGCTTGGTATCTCAAGGGATACTTTTTCAGTCTTGAGGGAATGAAATTTAATAGATGGGGATTGAAATTCAGTCGATAGGGATATGGCTTGGTATCTCAAGGGATACTTTTTCAGTC
>CAMFLX010000126.1 GCA_945957555.1 uncultured Cytophagales bacterium | reverse complement strand
CGTGGTAAATCCCCCCAAGGACATAGATACTGTCGCCACAGGAAGAAACGGAAATTGCCTTGTTCACTGTAGCAAAAGCATGAGCGGTACTTGTTCCCAAGTTGGTATCCAAGCCTGTTGTAGATACATACCAAGTAGTTCGTGCACACAACTTAATCGTGGCGATTAAGGTAATAAACAAAAGGGTTTTTAGTTTCATCTTTTCTATCTGTTCGTGTTGCACTTTGAGAATAACCATTAACGCACTGTATTTTCGTGATGAACGAAGAGACCTCTCCCCCATAGCAAACTGAATAATGGCGAGTGAACTAGCCCAACACATGAAGCTCGAAAATGCTTGAACATTGTGTTAGTAGTCGATTTTCTTTTTCTTAACCACAACAAATTATTAAATTTATAGTCATGGAACAAAATATACTTGATGATAAAATAAAAAACTGGCACGAAGTAAAGTTGGAGTCTTATAAAATCATAGTTGATTTAGCGAAAGAAAATCAGTTTACACAATCTAGGGGACACTTTTATGCTTCCTTCCTTTGCTTCATTTCTTACCTCCTTTGTCGCAATTCTTAGCCATTATTATTTCCCATTAAAACCATTACCTTTGTCTCCATTATTAAAACATGACTCATACATGACAGCACTGGCTATTTTTGGAATTTGTATGGCAATCGCAATTGCTCTTATCGTAACCGTATTGATGGTCTTAGGCTCAGGAGCGATCATGTTGGTTGTTATTTTCCCTGCCATGATCGCTGAGGCCATCACTGGTGAGCGAGGCATGTTTGCACCCAATGGCAGCTCAGGCAACAAATCTATTTTTCATCAAATTATCATGTTTGTATGCGTAGTGCTGGAAGTAGCACTCATCGCAAGCATCTTCTTTGGTATTTACTGTCTGTTTTGCGGTTGGCCCGTGAGCGATCCTGCTACAGAAATTGTAAATTCACTTTTAGTCCCCGCCCAAATTGGTCGCTTACAAATCATAAATAAAATCTTGCTCGCCTTCAGTGCTTATTTTGTGATCATGTTCAGCTACAGCTCCTACAAGTTTAGAGATGCCTTTAAGCAAATGAAAGGTCTTGCTTTCTTTACCAACCGTATTTTACCCTTAATCTCGTTTCCTTTAGTTATTATTTATTTGGTAGCTTGTCATTATTATTTACAAAGTTATCCTGAAGCAACCAGTCTCAGCTTTGGCGTTAAAGTAATGGGTACTCTTTACACCCTCTATCGTCTTTATTCTTTTGGCAATACCATTTACTTATTATCCTTCTCCCTGCGCTCACACCTTTCTGAACTTAAATTCAGATATTGGTTTGGTTTAGCCCAAAGTACGGTCTACAACGTCTTGTTCTTCTATTTTTTCTTTCAGGTGTAAGCCAGAACCTGTCCTTATCTCACCATTTTGTGGATGGTTTAATGAAATATTAACACTACAGTCCCTACCAGATCAATGGGAATAGTAACATAAAAAAGGGGATAGTACCTCTGCGCACTACCCCCTTTTTTATTGATCAAAAACACCTACTTGATAACCACAAACTCTACCCTTCTGTTATTGGCCTTGCCTTCAGCGGTGGTATTGTCTCCTATGGGTTTGGTTTCTCCATAACCCTTAGCAACTAAGCGTTGTGCATCCACACCCATAGCAACCAATTGGTCTTTCACAGCATTAGCTCTTTTTTGAGAGAGCGTCATATTGTGTGCGTCATCACCGTCACTATCGGTATAGCCTCCTATTTCAAACTTCACAGTAGGGGTTTGAATCATATAGGCCAAGACTTCCTTAAGTACACTCATACTTTCGGGTTTTAAGACTGCTTTATCCACATCAAACTTGATCGCATGGGTAATGAACTTACCATTCTTGAGCTCAAATGCCTTTTTAGGAATCTTAGTAGCCAATCTGAAATTCTTGAACAGGATTTTCATGTCTTGGCTGGTATTGCCAGTGAGCAGTATTTTGATGGGTTTTAGCTTGCTATTGGCTATATCAAGCATTTTATATTGATCCAAATATACTATAAGCCGTTTCTTTATGTATGCAATAGAAATATGTACCCAACGGTTGTAAAACTTGTTTTCACCAAAATAAGCCTCAGGATTCCCCTTAGACTCGCGACCGTCTTCAGGAAAGCTGCAACTTATATCGTGCTTATTGGGTGTGATCAAAATCTCCTGCTCCCCGTTCACGAAATGTATTTCCACTCCAGGGTTACCATCATATCCAGCATCGAGCCAAGTATCATACTCTACAGTAAATGTATCTGGCAACGATTTGAGATTCTTTAGAAGAGGGCTAAGTTTGGTATAATATTCTCTGATAGATATACTCTTATCCCCCAATTCAGAACTCACAACCGCTTTACCTCCTTCAGTAGTCCATCCCAGTGGTTTCGCATCTAGCTTGTCGTTGACCAAATTGTCATCAAACAATATCTTCTCTCCTGCTACAAAATCATATTGAGCAAACTCCTCAATGTTACTCTGAGCCATGACAGTACAATAGCTTGCCATAACCAAAATTAAATGTATATAAAGACGCCTCATTCTAGCCTTAATAGATTGATTTGTTTATTTCACCACAAGTCTTTGTCTCAGACTGTACGTCTCACCTTTAACTTCTGCCATGTATATGCCTGGACTTAAAGATGAAAGATCAATTGTGCTTGATTTCCCCTGTACAGCTTTACGAATATGTACTGTGCCTTCAAGGCCAACAATTTCACAAATACCAGCCTCTGGGGCATCAAGATACACAAGACCTTGCGTTGGATTGGGATAGAAGCATGAGGATATTTCTAACCTATTTTCACTTACCAGTGTTACGCCAACTGTTTCTACCTTTGTGATATAGAAATCAGCACTCCCATCAGTAGTTATTGTAGTATTGTCAAATTTTGAAGTACCTTGTACGAAACCAGTGACATACACATTTCCAGAAGCATCTACCTCAGTACCACTTAATGATGTAATGGTAATTGCGCTAACAGCCTCATTGACCTTTGCATATACCTCGTGTCCAGAGTTGTCAAGTTTTACTGTTGCCACCAAAGCGCCCGTTTGTGAGCCATAGATAAAATTGGGCTTAATGGTAAAACGGCCAAAATCTATAGTGTCGTCAATCAATGTGGTAAAGTAAATATTGCTATTCTTATCAGAAATTATGGAAGGATATGGTTCACCAATCGCAGTGATCTCATAAGTTGTACTCCATAAAGAATCACCATTGTGCTTTATTTTATCTATTACATACACAGATTTGTAATTAGAGAACTCAGGCCCCTTTGTTGCAATACCTTTAATACCAGTAAGCCAAATATTGTTGGATTTGTCAACTGTCACTGCACTGTTGACATCAGGTGCCTGCCAAATCCCTGATCCTTTTGCCCATATAAAGGCGCCTGTGGCTCCATTGAGTTTGGCTACAAATCTATCATTATAGGTACTGCCTTCAGAATAAGGAATCTCCTGAGAACCAAATACAGTATTGTTCAAATACTTACCTACTATGACACAGTTTCCTTCCTGATCTAATGCGATGGATTGGCCATCGGCAGAAGATGCACTACCAGAAGCAGCAGAATTGGTCTGAGAAAGCCACAGAGTATTGCCACTAGGATCCAGTTTGGCCACAAAAGCTGAATATACCGAAAGGTTGCTTTTTCCAAATAATGTACCGGAATTATCAAATATATGGCCAGTAACATAGGCATTACCCTGAGCATCTGTAGCGACATCACGACTGAACACCCCCCCCCCTTGGCTGCCTTTTACCCAAAGATCGGTACCATTCTTATCAAACTTTACCAAAAATGTGGTGGAATTGTCACTATTGCCCGGATTATCGTTCAATATATAGTGCGTACCAAATGCTACAGTATCGCTTTCTGAATAACCCGTAACAAACACATTGCCACTAAGGTCGGTAGCGATGGCCGTAGCAGTGGTTTGGTAGTTCGACTTGAATGCTTTTGACCAGACTAGAGAGCCATCTAGTTTGTATTTTGCAAGAAACATAGTTTCATCACCTGTAATGGTTGAGTCAGAACCATTTCCAAAATCAATGTATCCACCTGAATAGCTACCAGTAGCATATAAAAAATGATTTACCGTGTCAACGGTTACGGAAGAATTGGTTGCCTCGCTGATGTCTTTGATCTGATTTGTCCATGCAAATTGAGGGCTCTGCGCAAAACTATGTAAGCATGATGCCAACATAAAAGAGGAAAATAGTATTTGTTTCTTCATGTAAATTGTATTTTGTATAAACAAAAATATAGAAAAATATCTTTGTCTCATATAGAAAGATATAGTCTTTTAAATTGAAAATTGCTGCTAATTTCATGCTGAAGCCCAAACTACAGTGATACTTAAAATATTTTCCCTAAGAGATTAAACTTATTACAATTTATATACTCTAAGTATAAACAGCACACTATTATGGGAAGGAAAAGTATATTGATCGTATTGCTTATCATGTTGGGGGCGAATCTCTTTGCCCAAAGAGGGAAACATATACATGGAAGACACTCTGGTGTGGTACGCATAAAACAAACCCATAGGTATCATGGGGGAAGACAGGCTTATAGGGCAAGAAACTTTGTGGTGGTTAAGCGTAGACATATACACACTGTAGCGGTATTGCCAGTAGGCTATGCTACTATTGTGTTCAAGAGAAGACCCTATTACTACTACGGAGGTCTTTATTACAGAAACATTGCCAATGCCTATACACTTGTGCCCGCCCCATTAGGTTTGAGAATCAAAGTTCTGCCCATTGGCTATAGGCGTATAGCACTAGTAGGTGGTGGGTACCATTACTATTACCAAGGGGTCTACTATCGTGAGGTAGATAGTGTATTCGAGACCACGGAACCCAAAACTGGAACCATTGTACCTGAACTCCCCGCTGATAACGTAGAAGAAATCACCTTAAATGGGCAGACTTATTATGAATACGACAAGATTCTGTATAAAACCATAGTTACTGAAGAAGGACTGAAATATGAAGTGGCTGGCAAGTTGGGAAAATAAACTAGGGGTAGGGTTGCTCCTACCCTGATCCTATGATTTGAAATCAATCAAAGTAGATCCTTTCTTGTAACTGATAATGAACATTATAAATAACTGATATTTAAATAATTATATATGTATAATAACGTATAATGTTGTTTATTGTCAACACAGTATTATACAAGAATAGAGTTCCTTGTATGCCATAAATATCTGTATACCAAATATTTATACCATAGGCTTGATTTATGTACCTCATATACGTAGTTCCAAAACTTTTAAAAATATGAGAAAAATAATTTTCACCCCCATTATTGTGATAGCAACTTTGTACATGTCAAGTGCCCAAAATGAAAAGAAAAAAGAAATGAATAGAAAAGAAACCAAAAAAGAAATAAAATCAGATTCTACTCATACCAAAGCAGACTCTACGAGAAAAGGAGTAGTGAATGACACCACAAAAGCGAAAATTAAGCCCCATAACTGATCATTAATCAATTCCCGATTACATAAAGGGTCTGTACGAATGCGTACAGACCCTTATTTTTTTTAATATAAACATCCTATCTGTAGCCCGACCAAGAAGATCTTGCGGTAAGTTATTATGATTTATTTCAAATATCATTCCCAAATCCATAAAATTAACATGTCCCATCTTGAGAGTTTTAAGAGCTATTAGATTTACTTACAGTACGCAAATGATCAAAAATGGTCTAGCATAGCCTCTAAAGCCATTTTCATATACATCCATTTTGATTAAATCATCAATAGTCATGACTATTTAGTCCCTTTTCACAGATATAGACCGATTTAGTCATGACTTCCAGTAATTTAGGCACGACTACAGATGATTTAGTCATAACTATTTTGGTATAAGTCACAGCACCACTTACGTTAGTCATGACTATTTGAGCGCCAGTCAAGACTTAGTGAAAAATAGTCACAACTTCCCTTGAAATAGTCATGACTATTACTATACTAGTCACGACGGCGCAGAGAATAGTCATGACTGCGCCAACTTTAGTCACGACTATTTTAGCATTCGTCAAGATTTTCGCAACAATCCTCGTGTCTTCCCTTGAAATAGTCATGACTATGAAGGCTTTAGTCATGACTATCTTTGTACACCAAGCCTACACATTAGTGTAATATTTATCTATTTGCTTCATAAAAACGATTTGTGTTATCCATATATAATCATATTGCTCATAGTTTTTGATAGCCCTCTATGTTTTGGAACTTGGAAGGGCTTTATTAACTTGCAAATATGCCTGTATATGCAGCATAAAACCCTTTAACAAAATGCGAATGAAATCAATACTACTACACACACTCCTCGTACTCTCAGCGAGTACATTTGCCCAAAAAATCTTCGTTTCCGAATTTCACTACGACGGCCCTGGTATAGATGCTTATGAATTTGTTGAACTCACTGGCTTGGCCAACAATAAGCTCGACTGCTATAAGCTTTACTATGTAAATGCTACCAATAGCCCAGCAGCCCTTTATGCTACCAAAGACCTCAGAGATTCTGTGATTACCCCACAAGCATCAGGCTATGGCACTTTGTTGTTCAATACAGGAGCTTCAGGCCAGGTTCAAAACGGCCCAAACGATGGCTTCTTGCTTTTTGACTCTTGCCTCAACAAAGTGGTTCAGTTCATCAGCTATGAAGGTGTCATCTCGGGGATGGCACCATTTACGGATGCTAATTCTGTAGACGTGGGTGTTGCGGAAAACGCGTCTCCAGACGATGAGTCTATTTTAGTATCAGGTACTTTGCCATCACTGGCTTGGAGCAAAGCAGCCAACTCTCCCGACACACTCAATCCTGGCCTAGTGTTTCCAAGCACGGCCTTGGCAAGTCTCTCTGGCAATATCTTCCTCAAATCGTTGAGTTGCGATGGATACGATGGCCCAAAAGCTTCTGTATCCCTCTTTAGCGCTGGTCTAGATAGCAAACTGGGTACAGACGATGACGAAACGTTCTCCATACCTACCAGTACAGAAGGTAGATTTGTATTCAACAACATTACAACTGGCATGTACCTATTACAGGTAAACCCGCCTCTTGGCTACACGGTACTTGACGAAAACCCTGCGAAGATTTTGATTGGCGCTGGCCCTAACAACTATTTCTCGTTCTGTTTAGATGCTATTACCACGAGTTTGCAAGACCAAACTGTTGGAAGCGCACCTCAGATATTACAATCAGAAGGCCGCTTGACGATCCTTACTGAGGAAACCGTAAATAATGTGTTCATTAGTAATGTAATTGGGCAAGCGGAGAACTATAACTCAAACAGCTTCACCACTGCACAAAAAGGTTTGGTAAATGTAATCATCAGCACCGACAAAGGTACTTACCGCAAACGAGTAGTTCTACAATAACATCTTAGTCATTCATAAACGAAAGCCCCATACGCATTGGGCTTTCGTTGTTTTATATCGCCAAGCCCGAGGAATCATAACCGAATAAGCCTAGCCCTTAGAAATCACCCCACACTGTTGTGCACCTAATCACCAAATAATCACCTCGATAAAACATTTGAATTCTTTTTAATAATAATCGAATATTATTATTTTTGCATCCATTTTTAAAAGCATTATAAATGAAAATATTAAAATTTGGCGGTACATCGGTAGGAAAACCTGAAAGAATGAAGTCAATTGCAGAGATCATCAACGATGGTTCTGAGAAGATCGTGGTTCTTTCTGCAGTTTCTGGTACTACCAATGCGCTCGTAGAAATAGGTAACAATCTTTCAAAAGGTGATAAGGGCGCTGCACAAACAGTTGTGGATACCCTTTGGCCAGTATACACTGATTTCGTAGCTAACCTTTATAGTACAGAAGCTAGTAAAGCTGTTGGTACTGCCATCATTACCGAACACTTTGACTTGATTAAGTCTTTGTTCAACAAAGCGGTAGGTGAGGCAGAAAAAAAGGTATTATTGGCTCAAGGAGAATTGATCTCTACCAAGCTTTTCAGCCAATACCTCACTGAAATAGGACGTAAAAACGTACTTCTTGCTGCTCTAGACTTTATGAGCATAGATGCGGACGATGAACCTATTCTAGCTAAAATAGAGAGCGGACTAGGCGATATCCTTAAGAAAAATACAGACTGCAAACTTTTTGTAACACAAGGTTATATAGCCACCAACCCTCAAGGAGAGATTGATAATCTCAAAAGGGGTGGTAGCGACTACACTGCTACGCTTATAGGCGCTGCCCTACGTGCTGAGGAAGTACAGATCTGGACGGATATAGATGGTATGCATAACAACGATCCTAGAATCGTGCGCAAGACCTTCCCAATCAGGGAAATGGCTTTTGAAGAAGCAGCAGAGTTGGCATACTTCGGTGCCAAGATCTTGCACCCTACTTGTATACGTCCTACTATGGACCGCAACGTACCCGTAAGGTTGTTAAACACCATGCAGCCTAAAGAAAAAGGCACATTGATCTCCTCTCAAAATAGATCAGGAAGAAGAATTACAGCTATTGCGGCTAAAGACGGTATCACTGCCATCAAAATAAAATCGGGAAGAATGCTCAACGCGTACGGCTTCTTGAGCAAAGTATTTTCTGTATTCGAAAAATACAAGACTGCTATCGACGTGATCACGACTTCAGAGGTAGCTTTGTCTATGACCATAGACGAATCAAAGAATCTGGACAAAATCTTGGAAGAGTTGAACGCGATTGGCACGGTAGAGGTGGATTCAAACCAAACGATCATCTGTATTGTGGGTGATTTCTCTGCAGACAGCACAGGTGTGGTATTGGATATTTTCGAAGCGATGAAAAATGTACCGATGCGTATGATCTCTTATGGAGGTAGCAAGTTCAACACTACCATATTGGTAAAAGGCGAACACAAAAACGAGGCTTTGAATGCCCTGAATGAAGGTCTTTTCAAAGAAGAATTGGCTTTGGCATAATTAAAGAACCGAGGAATAGATTACAAAAATCCCGCAATTGCGGGATTTTTGCTTTACAACCAAATCACTATAAAAATGAACGAAGTACTAGACGAACAACTCAACACCCATGTAGAGGACAAGTATTATGAGAAATACTTCGGTGCTCGGGCAGGCTACTTTATTCCCAAACTTCACAAATACTTTAAAGGCGACAAACTCAGCTTCAATGTTGGTGCTTTTGTATTTGGCCCCTTTTGGCTGGTATACAGGCAACTGTATGTACATGCCTTTGTGGTTTTTATCATCTACGTCCTCAAACTGATCATTGAAGAGGTTACTTTCGACATATTTTGGGTACATTATGAAAACCAATTACTCATCAGCCGGCTGGGTACATTAGTACTCTCTCTCCTTGTTGGTTTTATGGGTAATAGATTCTTTCTGAACAAGGCGATTAATGATGTAAACAGTACGCTTTCTCAAATCCAGATTGAGGAGCGTCGTTTCTTAGACCTAATCGAAAAAGGCAGGGGCAGTCTACTCGCTGTGGTGGGTACTGTCGCCGTTTTTTTAGTAATTGTGATTATGAGCGTGATTTGAGAATCGTAAAGGCTCCTTTATATTCATATATGAAAATTCAACAATCGAAATCACTAATTATGACATTTAAGAATGAAAAAAGGATGGGTTACCTCTTTGTACTTAAAGAAAAGGGGTATATCGAAATATATGAAGACTCTAGGTTTAAGGAAGAGCTTTCTGAAGACGATTTTGATCATCTGGTCCAATTGGGTATTCCCGACGATTTGTTCAACCAATTAAATATTGCTCTGGACTGGTATGAAGATACTTTTGTTGACGACGACACAAAATTACTCGAATTAAAATCTTTGTTAATCCAAAAACAAGATGGACATCAAGTGTTTGCCAAGATGATTAGTTGTCTTAATATTGCTATCGAAAAAAAAACTGGAATTTGGTTCAACTTTTAACGGCACCACCCCCATTCCTCTAGAAATCCTGTATTGATAGTAAATAAAAAAGACTAACAATCATTCCATCCCCTTCGTTTTCCAGATAAATGAACAAAATTGTAAGATTTTCAAAATAAATGGCCAAAATTGATTACTTTTGTGGGTTCATTTTAAAATCATTCGTGAAAGCTACTACTGTAAAACCATCCAGAAAAGAACAAGCCGCTCTGGAAGCCGCTGCACTGCTCCAACAAAAAGAAGATTCCAAAAAACTTAGGTCGTACGAACCAGACACTTGGAAAAAAATCGAAGATTGGGGAAGAGAAAGTGGGAATCTATCCCATCACTTACAATCCTATTGTTTTGCTATTGCTGGAAAGGTCAGAAAAGTTGCAAAGTTTGAAGGCTTCGAAGTAGCGAATGGTATTAGAATCCTAGAAACAGTAAATCAATACGCCCCTGAGCTGTTGATCATTGCTGATAAGGGCGAAACACTCCCAGAAATCAAAGGCAAACAGTTCCCGAAACTTGATATCACTATTGAAGTGATTTCTCAAGCCGTGCTTTGGGACAAAAAACACAAGAAATGGAAAAACATCTCTTACACGTTTATGTCAGAACTTGCCTCTCTTAAAAAGCCAATGAGCGATCAAAACAAAAAAATTGCCTCTTGGAACTTGGAAACCTTACAAAAATGTGGCTTTGAGTACAAACCCATAGTTATAGAAGAAATAAAAACTCCTGCTGAAGTAACGGCAGAGTAAAAATCAATAGCCTGCAATTAATGTAGATCATTGACATTAAAGACAAAAAGAAACGGATCTGAACATTCAGATCCGTTTCTTTTTTATACACCATTATCCTATCACTCCCCAATCGACTTTTCCCAAAGCAATGCCCCTTTGTTATTGAAGACTTTTATATTCAGCCTCCTGTCTTTTTTAGGGCCTGAAACCTCTATGGTTGCAAAATTTTTCTCTTGCACTAACGTACCTTCTTGTCGTAAAGAATTTTGCTCTACAGCCTTATCATAAGGTGCCGAGGTGAGTGGCGATATGGTGAGGTCATAAATTTCACTCTTCCCCTTCCCGTGCATGTTCAGCTCAGTAAAGTGACGATCGCCTGTTAAAAAAACTACATTTTTGATCTTGTTTTTGGAAATGCGCTCCAGCAATGTATCGCGCTCTGCTTGGTACAAAGCAAATGTTTCAAAGTTTGCCACCGGGTTCAACACTTGGCTACCCACCGCTACAAACTTAAAAGAAGCTTTACTGGTTTTCATAGCCCCTATGAGCCAATCGAGCTGCTTTTCCCCCAGCATGGCTTTGTCTGCACCTACCAGTTTAGGATTCGTACGATACCACCTGTCATCGAGGAGGAAAAACTGCACATCTCCCCACTCAAAAGTACCCGTTATACCTTCCGTGTCTCCTGTACCATAATTCAAGTTTCCCCAAAACATTTTGAAAGCTTCCAAAGTCAACTTTTTCCCGTGAAAAGTACGGTCAGCATCATTGGGGCCATAATCATGATCGTCCCATATCGCATAGTGATGTGTATTGGCTAATAGGGGTTGAAGTTCACTCACAGACCTTGTAAGTGTATATCGCCTCAAGATCCCAGTTCTCGTATTCCAATCAGGCTCTCTCAAATAAATATTGTCACCCAACCAAAGCATAAAATCAGGCCTTTGCTTATAAATCTCTGTAAATATTTCATAATTACCCCCATAAGGACGATCCGGACGGTCATAAGCAGGCTCATTAGCATAGAAACAACTTCCCAATGCAAACTTGAAGCTCGGAGGGTCTTCTCTATGTTGCCAGAGTTTTAGCGTCTTGAAACTTAATGGGTAGTCAAATCGAAGCTTTATGTCATTGATAAAAACCTCATAACGGTAACTCGTGCCTGGCTGTACCGAGTCTGCCAACAGATGTGCCGTAAAAGCATTCTCCTTTTTTGTAAGCACCTCCGAGGTTTTCCTGCGAATCTTGAGGCTGTCATTGAAATACTCAATACGCACACGAGCACTCGATTTGGTCTGGAGCCAAAGTTGTACCTCTAGCATTTCATTATAGCCTAGCATAGGTCCAGACTGCAGAAGATTTTGCTGCGAAAAGCCAACAAACGCCAACCAAGAAAGTAGTATCAACAAATTATTCCTCATCATTTATGTATTTAAGCTATGAATTCATTTACCCTTCGGCCACTTGCCCTTCTTTTACTTCAAAGATTTTGGCATCTATCTCCGCGTTTTTGAGGAGTTCGGCCGTTCTGTCCTTACGAGCATCGGTAATAAACACCTGTCCAAAGTATCCAGACTTGCACATTTTTAGCAATTGCGCTATGCGCTTGTCATCCAGTTTATCAAAAATATCATCCAGTAACATGATTGGTTTTTTCCCCAACATATCGGTAATGATTTGATGTTGCGCGATCTTTAAAGCTAGCAAAAAAGTCTTTTGTTGCCCTTGGGAACCAAACTTTTTAAGATTCTGCCCATTGATCAAAAAACTGAAATCGTCAAGATGTATACCAATCGTAGTTCTTTGGGCTCTCAAATCATCTTGAATACTTCTTGTATTGAGTTCTTCAAATCCGACCCCATTCAATTGCGACTCATATATAATATCTATTTGCTCTTTGGCCGAAGATATTTCATCATAGATCTTTTGGAGGACAGGCTTAAATTGATCAAGGAACAATTTGCGTTGCTCGTGTACAAATATTCCAGCTTTTACCAATGGCGCAGAATAGGTTTCAAGCAACAACATGTCTCTATAGTTGTTCTCATAAAACTGCTTGAGTAAAGAATTTCTGGCTTTCAAATACTTATTATAGATAATGAGTTGATCTAAGTAACTTGTATTCACCTGCGAGATCACATTGTCAAAAAACTTCCTCCGCTCCTCCCCGCCTTCTTTGATCACGACTATATGATCAGGGGCAATCAGCACACAGGGAAACCGGCCAATATGCTCACTCACCCTTGTATAGGATAAATTATTAACTGTAAGTACTTTTTTGTCGCCGTTTTTAAGCCCACAAATAATTTTGAAAGATTGCTCTTCGGAATACATCTCACCCAACACCGAAAAATACAGCTCCTCATGTTTGATCGTAAATGTATCCACACTACTAAAAGCACTCTTGGAAATACATAAATAATGGATGGCATCCAAAAGATTCGTCTTGCCTGCACCATTATCACCAGAGATCAGATTGATCAATGGTGAAAAAGCAAGCGTACTTTCTTCATAGTTTTTAAAATTAAATAATATGATGTTTTTTAAGTACAACGACTCATTTTTTGTCAAAAATAGTCAATAAAAATGGATGCACTTCAAATTTTAAAACAATTAGAACATACGTTAACGATTGCGCACCATAGTATACTCAGAATGGATTTTAAGGCCTATAAAATTACTCAGTACACACTTATTTTTTGAAAATAAATTAATACGAATCAAATTTTTGTTATAATTTCGCAGATTGAATTTGAAAATCATATTACTCTTTTAAAAAATGGCGAAGGCTACTGAACTTAAAAAAGCAAAATCTACTTCTGAGGAGTTCTCAAAGGAACAATATATGTTCTGGTATGAGTCCATGCAAATGATGAGGAAGTTTGAAGAGAAGTGCGGTCAATTATATGGTCAGCAGAAAATAAAAGGTTTCTGCCACTTATATATAGGACAAGAAGCTTGTGCTGCCGGTGCCGCTTCTGCTTTAAGAAAAGGTGACAAATACATAACTTCATATAGAGACCATGCGATCCCATTGGCACTAGGCACTAGTCCAAACGGTATCATGGCCGAATTAATGGCAAAAAGCACAGGTTGCTCTAAGGGCAAAGGTGGCTCTATGCACATTTTCGACAAGGAAGTAGGCTTTGTAGGTGGACACGGAATCGTGGGTGGTCAAATACCGCTTGGTGCTGGTCTTGCATTTGCAGAAATGTACAATAACACTGGTAATCTTTGTGTTTGCTACATGGGTGATGGTGCCGTACGTCAAGGTGCATTCCACGAAGCATTAAACATGGCTATGTTGTGGAATATTCCAGTTATATTTGTAATAGAGAACAATGGCTACGCTATGGGTACTTCAGTTGGAAGAACTTCTAACGTAGTTGAACTTTACACACTTGGAGAGTCATACGACATCCCTTCTATGCCTGTAGACGCCATGACAGTGGAGGAAGTACACAAAGCAGTAGCTTGGGCTGCTGAAAGAGCTAGAGCAGGTCAGGGTCCTACACTATTAGAGTTTAGAACTTACAGATACAAAGGTCACTCCATGTCTGACCCTGCTAAATACAGAAGCAAAGAGGAGCTTGAAGAATATAAATCACAAGATCCTATTGAAAAAGTAAGAGCTACCATTTTGAGCAAAAAGTATGCTACTGAAGCTGACTTGGATAAAATTGATGAGAAAATCATGGCTGACGTCCTAGCGAGCGTTAAGTTTGCAGAAGAATCTCCATATCCACTACCAGAAGAAGCGTATACTGATGTTTATATGCAAACGGATTACCCTTTTATAAAAGAATAACTTAAATACAAAATGACAAAAAAACAAGAAACCGTGGATACCACGGTTACAAGTAAGGTAGAAACAGTAAAGACCGTTTCAGAGCCTTTTGATTTTGAACTCTTTTTCGAAAAAAACAAAAAATTAGTAGCTGGTGCTGGTATTGCTGTGATAGTATTGCTGGCTGGATTTTTCGGCATTAAGTATTATTTGGCTGGAGAAAACGAAGAAGCACAAGAAAAGATGTTTCAAGCCCAATTCTACTTCAAGGCTGATTCTTTAGACTTAGCACTTAAAGGCAAAGGTAAAGACAAGGGTTTCTTACAAATCATAGACGAATACCCATATAC
>CAMFLX010000125.1 GCA_945957555.1 uncultured Cytophagales bacterium | reverse complement strand
TGATGGTAATGTAAGTCAAACAACCAGTTTTAATATTCCAGTTCCGACCAATACTATTGGTGGGGAGTATTATCTCATCTTGAAAGAAGATCACAATAATAAGATTGTAGAGATTAATGAAAATAACAATACAAGATGGGTTATGTTATCCATAAATGCTTTTGATGCTGATTTAAAACCTTCAGTAATGAGTTTGAAAAACCAAGATGGGAGTGCTTTGAAATTGGAGAGGGGATTTGATGTGGTTTTAGAGGAAATGAATTTAGGGAAACATACTGCGCCAAGCCATCGTCTTGGCGTCTTTCTATCCAAAGATTCCATATATCAAACAGGGGACTCATTGCTCAAATATGTTACTGTTAATTTACTCGATTCAGGAATGAGCTATGCTGCTAATCTTGGCATAACTATTAATAAGGCGATCGTTGGTAATTATTGCCTTTTAGCGGTATCAGATTATGATCAAATGATCCCAGAAAGCATAGAAACCAATAACGTAAAAGTTTTGAAGGTAACATTGGTAGATCCGACTAAAGATCTTGCCATTCAAAACCTTACTGGGTTTCCTCCAAATCTAGTTCAAGGTAATAATTGGACAGCCTCAACTGTAATATTGAATACTAGTGAAGTAGTAATTTCTGGTTTTGACATGGCTTATTTCCTTTCTACCGATTCTGTGTATGGTAAAGATGATCTACTTTTAGGAAGGTTTAATAATACTAGTGTTATTGCTAAAGATGTTCAGCTCACTTTGAATCATAGTTTATCTGTTCCTGTTTCCTTGCCCTTAGGGGACTACTATGTTATAGGCCTACTCGATGACCTGAACAAGATTAAAGAACTGAATAAAACCAACAATACAAAGGTGCTTGCAGTTAAGGTTTTACCTGCTTTCAACGATTTGACAGTAGCTTATATAGGTAAGGGTAGCCTAGTATGTGGCCAAGGGCAAAGTATTGTCTGTCAACTTCAAGAAAACAATATAGGTACTGTTACTGCAAGTCCACATACGTTGAATTTGTATCTTTCTCGAGATACTTTGATCGGGGCTGAAGACATTAAGGTTGGTACTTCGAGTATTTCATATTTAAGTGGTAAAGTTCAATTGAGTATTTCTATAGTGATACCGAATTCGGTAGTTACTGGCAATTACGAATTAATAGCCTTGGCTGATGGGAACAACGAAGTAATCGAATCATCAGAAACTAATAATAACACATATCAACACATCTCTATTGTAGCGCCTATACCTGATATGACTACGAAAGACCCCTATGTAGTGCATAAAACGGCTGCGAAAGGTGGACCTTTATCTGCTATGCTAACATTTGCCAATATTGGATACGGATATAGCAATAACTTTACGATAGAATATTTTCTGTCAAAAGATAGTATTTACGATGCACAAGACGTAAGTCTATATCAAGAAATGGCTTCGAGTCTTCCTCCTTTGGGCACTCGTGTTGTGTCTCAAAGTCTTACTGTTCCCAGTACTGTAGACACGGGGAAATACTACCTAATTGTGATACTGGATCGATCAAATAGCATAAGTGAGTTAACAGAGGCAAATAATGTCAAAGCCTTTCCTCTTATAATAGAATTGCCTGTGAATAATTTAATGTTAAGTAAGTTGGTAGGGAGTGTTTCATCGCTAAAAGCGGGCTCCAATATAAAAACTACATATACTATTAAAAACGTGGGGAACCAAGTCTCTAGTCAATGTGAACTCTATTTTTGTCTCTCTAAAGATAGTATATATGATGTTGGTGATCAACAGATTACAGGAGCTGTGTCCATTCTTGGACTTGCGAGAGATGGGGTCTATGAAAGCAATGTGAATGTTACAATACCTTCATCTGTTTCGGGAGACTACTATTTTTTGGGGAGGATCAACTATACCAAGGATATGGTAACCAGTGACAACTACAAAGCTATCCCGATTCGAGTAATAGCAATTAAGCCTGACCTACAAGTGTCGCAACTGAAAGATATGGCTTCGTCAGCATGGATTACTGGAGAAACCAGAAAAATCACTGGCTTGGTTACCAACATGGGGGAAGCATCAGTTTCCAATTCGTATGTCTCGTATTATTTATCAATCGATTCTAGTTATAGTGGTGAAGATATACTCTTGACAAGTGTGGAAACTTCTTCCATATATTCTGGGCAGACTCTCAGTAAGGAAGTTTCCTTCAAGATTCCAGAAACAATAAAGGCTGGTAATTACTATATAATAGCCATTGCGGACTTCAATAACAGTGTGTCGGAATCTGTGGAGACGAATAATACAAAGGCTTTGCCCATATATATAGAAACTGCTTGGGTTGATTTGCATCCAATTTCCTTCGAAGTTCCGATCTGGGCAGAGCAGAGATCCGCAATCTATCCAAAATATAAGGTTAAGAACTGGGGGAATATTGCAGTTCCAATTAATTATTATGGTTTTTACGCTTCCTTAGATTCTATTTGGGATGTAAATGATGCCCTAATGTATAATTTTGCTGTTAACCAAAGTATTCTTCCTGGTACAGAGCTAAATACAGATGATGGGGTTTACATTCCTTACACTATACCTTCAGGGTATTATTATATAATAGCAGTATCAGATCCAGAGAACAAGATTGCGGAATCAAATGAAAAAAATAATACTAAGGCCTTGAGGATGTTCATCAACAAACGAGATTCTGATTTGAAAATGGATTCGATATCAATCCCATCTACCGAACTAAATGTAGGAGGTGAAATTAAATTAAGCATCAAAGTTGAAAACGAGGGGATTACACCTGTTTATAAAACTGAAGTTCAAGTGTACCTTTCTGTCGATTCTGTATATCAGAGTACTGATACATTTATAGGAAAGTTAAACTATGATTTAATTAAAGCTGGAGATGGTATGACTGTATCCAATAGATTGAATTTGTCCTATAAGACCTCAATTGGTAAATACAACTTATTGTACATATTAGATAAAGACAATCAAATTGGTGAAACAAATGAAGCCAACAATTTGTATATTCAGCCAGTTTCGGTTAAAGCAAGTAAGGCCGACCTTCAGATTACATCCACTACTTTAAGTAACTATTATGTTCAAAGTGGAAATTCAGTTACTGCAAAAGTAGTTGCGTCCAATACAAGTATGCAAGGTGTGTATGAGAATTATTATATAGGTATTTATTTGTCGGTAGATAGCCTGTTTGGAGCAAATGATATTTTGTTAAAACAGTGGTTGCCCAGTCTTTATAGTCCTGCAAGTAGCAATCAACTTACCTCGGCAGATTTTACAATTCCAAATCTAGGTTATACAACCAATACTTGTTTTTATCTCTTGGTTAGGGTTGATGATAAAAATGATATTGCAGAGAATAATGAAGTTAATAATACTAAGGTTACAAGAATTGTAATAGGTAGTCCTGCTCCAGACCTTTCTATTTCAGGGATTAACTTGAAGAACTCCCAAATAGTTGTAAACCAGTTTTTGCAGTTCAATTACAAAGAAATCAATCAAGGGCCTGTCTTAGCCCCAGCTCATACCAATGCAATTTATTTGTCTTATGATAATAAAATGAGTTATGATGATTTACTCCTTAGAAGAGTAACTTCCAATAGTATTATTGCAACTACAGGGGTACAGACTTTAGCTGACTCTATTTTTATTCCAAACGGAATTCTTAGTGGCCGATATTATCTTGTTGTAGTTGCTGACGAACCTAGCGCTATTACCGAAGGCGATGAATACAACAATTCTATTGGAGTCCCATTTGAGATACTCTCTCTCAATACGGATTTGGGACTTATAAAGCCACTTTTGGCTGTTAGTACTGTAGAGGCTGGTAATAAGATTAATGTCGAAGTTCAGTTCATTAATTTGTCAATTAACAGGGCTGGGAGTCATTTTGATGGGTTCTTATTGTCAAAAGATACCTTGATGGATGCATCCGATAGTTTGTTAAACTATACTTATACATCACTTTTGGAAGCTAACGGTTCCCAATCATTAAATGTTTCTTTACCCATATCCTCTGCTACTGCTATCGGTGACTATTATATATTGGCCGTAGCTGATTATTTTAAAATGGTTAATGAAAGCAATGAATTAAATAATGTGAAGGCGACCCGATTTGGTATTTCTAAAGTGACCGTGATAGGAATGGATGAGATAGAAGCAGGATATTTGTTTCTTTACCCAAATCCAAGTACTGGAAAGGTACAAATACTGGGAGGAGCTCACGGTGGTCTAGATGCCGAGGTGTATGATGTTAATGGCCGCTTGGTGTATGAGGAAAAAGGAGTAAATCAAAATATTCATTTGGAATCGCTCACTGAGGGTGTATATGTGGTGAGATTGAATGGGAATAATTTCATTTATACAACACGTTTGATATTGGTGAAATAAAAAATAGAGACATCTAGCTTATATTGTAGCATAAATTGTTTTGCATAGTAAAACTTTGGGATGATGTTTGGTGTCATTTGTGTTTGGTGACGGTATGATTGCGCTAATGTATTCTGAGCTTTTAGATCCTCTGGAAAACTAAATCACTATCAGTATAAAAGGCCTATAAGTCTTTGGAGTACATCAAAATTGTATACATAATAATTGTCTTAGATGTATCACATCTAGTAATTAAACGAGCTATTTAATGGCTATATATGAGTAAGAAATGTCGAGTACACTCCACTGTTCTACATTTTATGGCTTTGCCCGCATGTGGAACTCAAAGATAATGTAGGGTTTCTAACCCGAATTCCTGCCAATAAACTAGTCAATGCCAATAATCAAGGTTCAGCAAGCACTAGGAAACCTATCTGTCATGTATTGTTCAATAGGGCTAAAGTCCTGTCCTACATGTCGGTCGTCCTTACAGGACTGTTCATGGCGAATCAACAATCTTGCCCAAGACTCTGCACCCCACACTTAACACGTACAACCCAACACGTAACACGTACAACGTCACACATCTAAACAAGTACCATTCCCTCCATAGTAAGCCCAGGGCCGAAGCCTGAAGCAAAGATCTTCCCGGTTCTGGGCCTATCCAAAAATCGTTTCAATACAAAAAGAATAGTAGGTGATGACATGTTGCCGTATTCTTCTAGCGTCTCGTAGGATTCTGCAAGTTGTTCTTTTTGTAGCCCCATTGTTTTCTGGTAAGCTTCTAAGATCTTTCTGCCTCCAGGGTGTACCGCGTGATGTGCCACTGCATGTGCGGCGATCTTTGTTGTAAAGTGCTCAATGTGGTTTTGTATGAGCTCGGGTACATAGCTGCTCAGTCTCATTAAAAAGTGATTAGGAGTGATCTCCCAGGCCATTTCCTCAGAACTACTTGGTACTATGTCTTGAATAAAGGAAAGCAGTTCCAGACCTTGCGAAGTATTGCTCACCATACACGCAGCTGCTCCATCGGCAAATAAGGAGTTGGCCACTACATTTTCAAGATCATCCCCCACATGCTGATGTAAGGAGCAAAGTTCTACACATACGACCAATACACGGGCATCGCTCTGGGCCTTGCAGATGGTATCGGCGAGCTTTAGCGCATGAAATGCCGCAAAACAGCCCATGAAGTTGATGCCATAGCGCTGTGTGTCGCTGGGCAGTTTGAGGGCTTTAATGAGGTCAAAGTCTAGGCCTGGTGCGGAGAGACCTGTACAGGTCACCGCAATAAGGTGGGTCGGAGCAATATCGGAGTGTTGCAGTACCTTGAGGGCAGCTTGTTTGCCAAGAGCTACTGCTTCTCTTTTGTAGACCTTGAGGCGTTCTTGAATATTAGATTCTTGATTTTTCTTGAATAGGAAGGTGCCTTCGTGTGTATCGCTGAAATCGGGCAAAACACTGTATCGGGTCTTGATACTGGACTTGGCATAGATCAAATCAATCTTTTTGGGGTCTATGCCTGGGTGTCTATCGTAGATGTATTTGCCTAAATCAGTTTGGTTGTATTTGTATGCTGGACTTGCCGTTTCTATATGATTGATGTATGCCATTTTTTTACTGTAAAACTATTTGATTCATTTTTTATAATGCGTCGTCTATACGACAAATAAAAAGAGGAGAATGTTCGAAATTTGTATCATGAAAAATATATTAATATCCATACTCACATTAGTATCTGGTGCATTTGCCTCAGCACAAACGAATTGGGCACCTGTGACCTACAGTGTAAAGTTTTCTATCAGTCATGCCTTGGGTGCTACTGCAACAGGAAAGTTTAGTGGTCTTAATGCATCCATATCGTTCGCACCCGAAGAGCTGGCCAAAAGTAAGATAACTGCCAGTGTTGATGCTGGTACTTTTTACACTGGTAATAAGACCAGGGATAACAATATCAAAGGTGAAAAGTACCTAAATGCACCTAAATATCCAAAAATCATCATGGAAAGTACCAAAATTGTATTGGCATCAGGAGGAAAAGGATTCATAGGATATTTTGATGTAAAGATCAAAGACAAGGTGAAGAACATACTTGTGCCTTTTAGCTTTACACAGTCGGGCGACAAGGCAACGTTTACAGGTAGTTTTGTGATTAATAGACTTGATTTTGGCATTGGGGAGTCGAGCTATATGTTGGGGGATGAGGCCACTTTGAACATTACAGTAGAGGCAATAAAGAAGTAAGTATATGAAAAAGTTGATTATCATACTATTAAGTCTGTATATGGGTATGGCTTATGCCCAAGAGGACATCTCTTATTTGAAGAAGAATCACTTCTTTGGATTGAACGTTGCTGTGGCCAAAAATGAATTTTCGCCATCAGTCTATTGGATCAAGCAACATGCCTTTGGCGCGAAGAAAAGGTTTAGGGCTGGCTATGGGTTAAGGTTTACAAGTTATTTTGGCTCCAAAGTACCTTATCAAACAGCACCTGCAAAGTATACCAGTGGACAAACGGGCCCTCAAGTATTATTTGTAGAAAATATACCTGGTAACATAGATACGCTACAGTTTCATAAGTCGCAGGTGAACTCCTTGAATCTGAGCATAAACCTAGAATATCAAGTATACAAAAAGTTTACACTGGCTTTTAACATAGATGCGGTTGGTTTGACCTTTGGCAATGATCAGTCGGCATACCATAGCAGCAGAAGTTTTTCTTCCAATGCCAGACCTACTGCTTTGAACTTGCTCTTAGTCAGTGATAACGATATCGGTTCTTTGAACTCAGAGTTTTTAGTCAAATATGATGTTAACAAGCGCTTTACTCTGGTTGGAGGCTTTTGCTTCTTGTTTACTGAGTATACTACTGACCAGAAGTTCAAGCTCGGCAACGATCGTTTCAGGAACAAGTCTGAGATGTTTACTTTAGGAATCATGTATACACCATTTAGAACATATTAATAAACCCAAATAATGAAAACAATAGCAATTACAGTATGCATGTCTATCTTATTGGTGGCATGTATCAGAAACGAAAAAGTAAATCCCCAGAGCCAAACGGTGGCTATGGACTTAGTAGACGATACCTTGAAGATGGGTTCATTTGTAACCAAAGATGCTGGACACCCTACCAGTGGTAACTTGTATCTGATCAAAAAGAAGGACGGAACGAGAATCTTACAGTTTGAAAACCTGACCACAGGTGCAGGGCCAGATGTAGACATCTTGATTTCTAAGGTGGACAATACGTATCAGGCCAATTCGGTGATCAAACTAGACGATCTTAAATATTCAGGTACTTTTGTGTTAGATTTACCGAATCAAATAGACGTCACAGAATATCCTATAGTGATGATCTGGTGTAAAGAATACAATATAGTTTTTGGGACTAGCAAACTACAATAACATGAAGCTGATCACATCCACCACCTTTACGTTGTCTCAATTGGTAGATCTATTGACTGCCTTGGAAAACAATATGTACACACAACCCATAGCTATTGGTAGCGGCAGTAGCATAGGTATGCACGTGAGGCATATTTTGGAATTGTACCAATGCCTCCTGCGAGATTATACTGCAGGAACTGTAAACTACGACAACAGGGCCCGCAACACAGTCATTGAAAACAACAGAGCCTATGCCACTACTGTGGTTGAGGATATTTTAGAGGGTTTAAATGCACTGCCTTGCGATAAGACCTTGTGTATTGTAGAGAATCAATCAGAACATGAGGAGGCTGATTTGGTGATGAGTACACTGAACAGGGAGCTGTTATACAATCTTGAGCACTGTATTCATCATATGGCTATTATTGCGATCTGTGTGAGGGCTGAGTTCCCACAAATAGAGCTGTGCCCCAATTTTGGGAAGGCCTATTCTACCATCCGTTACGAAAAGTCGAAAGTATGTGTACAGTAAGTTATATCCCCAAAAAGGATGGTTTTATTTTGACCTCCAATAGGGACGAAAACCCGATGAGGGGTTCGGCCATACCTCCACATAGGTATGAAGTGAAGGGGTTGAGTGTTTTCTGCCCTAAAGATCCCGTTTCGGGAGGTACTTGGCTACTCACCAGCGACAACAACTATACACTGTGCTTACTCAATGGGGCCTTTGTAGCACATGAGAAAAAACAAAACTATAGGCACAGTAGGGGAAGGGTGATCTTGGATTTCTTTACTTACGAAAACCAGGCAGAGTTTGTGGAAAAGTACAATTTACAAGACATAGAGCCTTTTACGCTTCTCATGATCCAAGTCGTGAATACGGGTGTTTTATTCAGTGTCTTGCGTTGGGACGGACTGCAGAAACACGTGGAAGTTTTAGACCCTCATGAACGACATGTCTTTTCGTCTGCAACGCTTTACAGTGATGAAATCAAGAATCTCAGGCAAGTATGGCTAGAGGAATATATGGAGCTAACGCCGAAGGTTTCGATCGCTAAAATGATCCAGTTTCATACGCAAACACACCTTGAAGATACCTTTAATGGCGTACTGATAGATCGGGGGCCAAATTTGAAGACGGTAAGTGTTTGTAGCATAGATTATAGTCGCAACCGTACTCGAATGACCTATGTGGATTTGTTAAAGAATAAAAAATACCAATATAGAATCATGCATTTAAAGGTGGATCAATAAGTGATGCCTGCTTACCAAAACTTAAAGAAGATGGAAATGTGGAAATTTAAAAGGACGCTCGCTAAAGTATTCAGATACGAATACTGGCCATTCATGGTGTTTTTTCTGCCTTTGTTGCCCGTATGGCTGTACTATGCTTGGCGCAATAAATCTTGGGTATACTTTACTGCGGTTAACCCAGGTATATATCTAAGTGGTTTGTTTGGGGAAAGTAAAAAGGATATTCTGCAGAATATAGACGCTAAATATTTACCAACCACGCTTTATCTAGAGCCCAATACTGATATAGAGCGCGTCAGCTTACTCTTGATGCAGCATGCTATAGAGTACCCTTTTATCTTAAAGCCTGATGTGGGTGAGCGTGGTAATGATGTAGCCAAGATAACAACAGCAGTTCAGCTAGAGCAATATCTGCAATCACATGGCGAGAAGCAACTAATCATTCAGGAGTTTGTTGCCTATGAACTAGAGTTTGGCGTGTTTTATTACAAGTACCCCAATGGCTCTGGTTCTGGGATCAGTTCTATTACGGGAAAGAAATTTCTTGCAGTAATTGGCGACGGGTATAGCACCTTAGCGCAATTGATTCAGTCTGATGTGAGAGCAAGTATGCAGTACGAGCGCTTGAGTAAAGTGCTTCATGATCAAATGACCAATGTTTTGGCTAAAGGAGAAGAGTTATTGTTAGAACCGGTGGGGAATCACTGTAGAGGCACTATGTTTTTGAATCGTACCGCACTTGTGAATGAGAAACTGGTGAAGGTCTTTGATGAAATCGCTAAAGGCTATGAGGGCTTTTACTTTGGGCGCTTCGACTTAAAGGTGAGATCTATTGCCGATTTCTACGAAGGTAGGCATATTAAGGTCATGGAGCTGAATGGTGTGACCTCAGAGCCTGCGCATGTGTACGACCCACAGTATAGTTTATGGAAGGCGTACCGCGATATTGCTAGGAATATGAAGATTTGTGCGGATATTGCACGCCAAAACCATGAAAACGGCGTTCCTTACCTGAACGCAAAGGACATTTTTATATATTTGAAAGATTATTTTAAAACCCATGGAAAACATACTCAACAATCCCCTGAGCCTATTTTTGATTACGCTCATCATTAGTTTCCTAGGCTCGGTACAGCCGGGTATGGTAAATGTAATGGCCTCTCGTCTAGTACTTACCCATGGAAAGTCTCACTCTTTTGTGTATTGCGTAGCAGCTTCGATTCCAGAGATTTTCTATGCCTTTATTGCGGCCTACTTTGTAGGTAGGGTAGAGCTCAGCAAACAGTTTCAAACGATAGCTACAGCTATTGCTGGTGCTGTATTGATTGTGTTTGGACTTTATATCTTATTCAATCCTCCCAAGTTTGAGATGCAGAAAAGTCGTTTTGACCATCCTATGTTAAAGGGCTTGTTTTTGTCAATTACCAATCCGCAATTGATCATATTTTGGTCAGGGATTATCTTAGTATACAAAGAATATGGCATTCAGCTTCAGAATGATTTCTTAGCCATAAGTCTGTTTTCGTTAGGTGCTGCGGTTGGGGCTTTCCTTTTGCTGATCACTTATATGTATATGACAGATTATTATTTGAAGAATCTAAACAATAAGAAGATTGAATTATTGAATAAAATAAGTGCTTATGTATTACTGTTGATAGGAATAATTGCTACATTAGGTTTATTTTTCCCATGAATACGGACATCAAATATTGGATTCTCAAAGGACATAAGCTTTTCAGTACGCTTAGCAATTCTCAGATCAAGGAGCTTTGTGTGATCAAACGTTTTCAAAAAGCCAAGAAAGGAGAGATCGTATATTTCAAAGACGATGGTGTTCAGCGTGTATACATTCTTGAGAAAGGCATGATCAAGATCGTGAGCCTTGACAAGGAGGGTAATGAAATCGTTAAGGACATCGTACATCAAGGGGATTTGTTTGGTGAGATTCATCTGGATAAATCTGAAGGAGAAGAAATGGAGTATGCGCAAGCACTATCTTCAGAGGTGAGGATCTGTACTTTTAGACTGGAGGATTTGGAGATGCTTTTGGAAAAAAATCCAGAGTTGGCATTGTCCTACACGAAGTTTGTGGGTCTTAAACTGAAGAAATTACACAATAGGTACACCAATTTGTTCTTGAAAGATGTGCGTTCTCGTCTCACTCATTTTCTCAAAGAATGGGCTAGCAATGAAGGGAAAGTCGAAAGTGGGAAATATGAGTTAAATAACTACCTTACCCAGGAAGACTTGGCCAAGATCATTTGTAGCAGTAGGCAAACGGTAACGGAGACTATGAACAAATTGCAAGCAGAAGGTCTGCTGGACTACAATCGCAAAACCATAATGATCAAAGATCTCAATGCGCTCAAATAATAAAATAGCTATAGAATGGAGTAATGCATTGATGCTCATGAGGGTGCCGTTTTCCCTCTTTTTAATGCCGATTTTCTGGTTTGCTTTGTCAAGCTCTGGTTTGAAATGGGCGGAACACAGATCGCTCGCAATGGGGATATTCTTCATCCTTCATATATTGGTATATCCTGCCAGTAATGGTTACAACTCGTTTTTTGATAAGGATGAAGACAGTGTAGGCGGGCTAGAAAAACCACCCGCTGTTACCAGACACTTATACTACTTAGTACTTGCTTTTGATATAGCCGCTATTGTTTTATCATTATTTATAAACCTCTATTTTGCCATTGGCATATTGGTTTATCTTATGGTATCAAAAGCTTATAGTTATGATAAAATCAGATTGAAAAAATACCCAATCGTGAGCACAGTGGTGGTTACGGTTTTTCAGGGCATGTTTGTGTATATACTGGTGTTAGTGGGTTTGTGTGGAGACTTAATGTGTTTGGCCCAAAGGGAGCTATTATATGCAGTCATCGCTACATTATTTCTTCTGGGTTCGTATCCACTTACGCAAATCTACCAACATGCATCAGATGCCAAACGTGGGGATATGACCCTTAGCCGACTTTTGGGTATTCAAGGGACTTTCTTGTTTTCTGCATTGTTTTTTAGCTTAGCCACTGCTTTATATATCTACCTAAAGTTTCAACAAGGTTTATCGTCACATATATATACCTATTTAATCATTTCTTTCCCGATCATCGTTTATTTTGGTTGGTGGAGTATCAGTGCATTCAAGGATTCTTCTAAAGTAGATTACCGTCACGCCATGCTTATGAATAAAATCAGTTCGCTTAGTATGAGTCTGATTTTTATTGTAAATTTGTTTTTATAGGCCTTATATTGGTTCGTAGACATGCTTAGGAGGATTTTTTTAGTAGTAACATTACCTTTATTCATTTATAACGTTTTTGCGGATGCTAGGCAAGACATTGATGCCAAAAGAGCAGGCATAGATTATTTCGATAAGAAAGGACTAGAGCTGTCTCGCGAATTTATCCGAATGGACAGCAACTATTATGTGGGATGGATGTACCTGGCCTCTGCAAAATATGACAAATCTCAAGATCGTTTTGGTTATACCCTTACCATAGAAGCCCTGGAAAAGGCCATGAAAAAGTTTGAGAAGGAGTATGCCGCTCAACTCAAAGTGAATTCTAGCGATATCATGGTGTTTATCAATGCCTTTCCGCGTCAAATCGATTATACGTTTATGGCGTATCACTTGTATATGAGCTATATGGGTACCGAGCAGATAGACAAGGCATATAGTCTTGCCAAAAAGGTACTTGGGTTTAAGATGATGAATACGATCTATTTTGATCCCTATAATCATTTAAGCTGGATTACACATAGGGCTCGTACACAGACCAGTAAGCAGTATCCATTCTTGAAAGACAATGTAGTGGATAATGAACGTCTGGCGCTGAAGTATTGCGACAGTTCCAATATGATCATCAATAAGAATTATACTGCCAATGCTACCTTGTTTGGCGATGCGAATACCAGTGACAAGTACAACAGTAATCATTTTTATAAATCGCTTATATATACTTATTTGTGTATTCCCGATTCTGCGGAAATGTTCTTTGGGAAACTCAAGAATACAAGACACTTTTCGCATAACAACTATGCTTACTTAAAGTTGGTGACTGGTGATTTTGAGAATGCAGAGAAAGAGTTTCTTGTTGAAAAAGCAAACGATGATCCTGCCGAGAAGCGTACCAAAGAGTTTACCTACATGCTCAGTATCTTTAATATATATAAAGGAGACCCGAATAAGGATGTAGATAGTTTACCCAATTATATTCAAAATAGGGGGGAGATCCCCGGCTTTGGTTGGGATAACTTGGCTTTGGCCAGATCATGCTATTATGCTGGTGTGCACAAGAAGAGTATCAAATACCTGAATAAAGCGGAAAGCTTTCAAGAGCTACATTTGAATACTTCATGGTCTCCAGAGCAGTACAATTATTCTATCAGCTTGTTAAAGTATCTGAATTGTGAGAGAGAGATTGATTTAGCCAAGTTTAACAACAAGGGCTGGTGGTACAATATTCCCACACTGCTAGAGATGCCAAAGCTGTACTTGAAGAAGATATCCAATGGGCATCAGTTCACTACTAACTTTGCATTGAACAAAGAGCGGGAATTGGCTTTTTATCAGTTATTTAACAGTGAGTGTTTGATCACTTTCGACGAGATCTGGAAAACCATAGAGGGCTACAATACTGATTTCTTTATCAAAAAATATGAGGGTTATGCCAAGTTGGAAAATAGGGCAGGGGTGAGGCGCTATTATTATTACTTTTTGGCGAAGCTGCATTACAAAAAAGAAGAATATGACCAATCTCTCAAATATCTAGACAAAGCGGCTACCGATCCTCTATGGAGCCAAGGTAATGAGCGCTTGCTCGAAGCAAGGATTTTTGAGCTCAAAGCTTTGATTATGAAAAAGCAGGGTAGGACCAAAGATGCCGAGTTTTTTACCAATAGCATGTACGAGACCTATCCCAATCTGTTGATGTTCTCAGAGCTGGATAAGAAGTTTAAAATCAGGGTGGATCAAGCGAGTCCTGCTATGGATTCAGTAATCAATGAATTTAAGAGTACTAATATAGAAGTGGTGGATATGGCCAATACCTCTATTACTTGCCCTATAGTAGATCTGAGTATAGAGGAAACGAAAAAGGGGAAAATGCTACGATTCGTAGTCCGCTCTTCAGGATTGAAAATCTCCGAAGGTGCGTTTTTGATAAAACAGAACACAGGTCTTGTGTTGGCGCATAATATATTTGATGTAAGGGTGGATGAGGTAGAAACCTATGGTGATAATAATATATGGTTGATAGCTGGTATTGCGACGATCATTCTGCTTCTTTGGTACGTATACAGACTTAGAAGACGCAGATCGATGCTGTAACGGACTCAATGAGGGAACTTGCTAGGTACTTGATGGACAGGCAGTTGACCAACTATGAAATAGTGGTCGCGATTTGTTCTGTCTTGATTTTCATTTTGGTACTCAGGACCGTCTACATTTTATGGAGAGGACATCGCTCTGATTTTAGTAACTCTACTTACAGGGTTTTAGTGTTTGCCTGTGTTTCCTTATCTATTACAGTAGTTTTTGTTACCAAATTCTTTCCTGCCCATAAGATTGAAGATGTTAAAAAATTGGTTTCCCCTTTCAAAAAAAGCTATCCATTCAACTCTGATACCTTAGACAAGTATTTCTTGGACCTGCCAAAACATGATTCGATTCTAGAGCTAGGTCTTAAGAATATTGATAGAAACGATGCCTTGGCATATATCAATTACTACAATGATAAAATCAATGTTTCTTCTGATCAAACCTATATAGCTGTCTCTTATACACATCTGACGCTGCCGACGATCGCATAAGTGTAG